>CP133159.1:4796666-5097500 GCA_030913385.1 Cytophagaceae bacterium ABcell3 | reverse complement strand
AACCTGATACCTTACGCCAAAACCCATGGTAAAGTACTGCCTGTTTCCTTTGTATCTGTGCTCGTGAAAGTATCCTCCTCTGACAGCAAATAAGTCATTGTACCAATACTCTATACCAAATGAATAATATAGCTCTCTTAACTCTTCCTGGAATCCTCCTGGTGCATCATAAAAAGAGGTAATCATTCCATTGATTAGTGATCTGTCCTCCACTGGTCTTCCTGCTAAAGTTCGATTGCTTCCATCTGGATATGTTAAGATTCTTCCATCCTCATCTCTTTTATATACCGGAGGAGTCGGTACCATCAACTTATTTACATCAGCAATAAAAGTGATTTTATTGTAAGGGTCAAGCTCAGTGGTAAATGCAGCACCTACTCTTAGATTTGTAGGAATAAAGTCTCTATCATCGTTTCCTGAGTACGAGATTTTTGCACCAATATTTGTGATTGCAGCACCTAAAGCAAGGTTTGCAGGTGTGCCACCAAGTTGTAGGTCTCTATTGTAGTACCACCCGATGTCACCGGCAGCAGTATTTCCTGGTCTTGCGGGTTCTCCGGTAGAGGCCAGTGTAAAGTTTCCTGCTAAGTTTGAATGTATATACTTCATCCCAATGGCCACACCCATATTGTCACTAAGTTTTCTGGAGTATGTTAATCCTGTAGAGAACTCTCTAGGGCGAAATTCATTTAAAGGTTGGCCTGCTTGGTCGGTAAACTGAATATTACCCATATTAAAGTACTTAAGCTGGAACCCAATGGCTTGTTCTCGTGTTATCTTTTTGTATGCTGTTAAGTAGGACAATGACATGTCGTTTACTAACTTTCTTAGCCATGGGGTATAAGATATGGATGCACCCATATCATTTTCAATAAAAGCTAACTTAGCAGGGTTCCAGAAAATCGAGTTTGCATCTGGAGAAGTAGCGGCTCCGGCATCGCCAAGGGCAGCGGCACGCGCATCCGGTGCTATAGTTAGAAAAGGAACCGCAGTAGTAATTGCCCTTCCTTCTTGGCCAATAAGATCCTGTACGTCAGGATTGGTCATTTGTGCATTACCTGAATGGTAAATTATGTTTAGCACACAAACTATTAGTAAAAGTTTTCTGGACATGTTTGGGTTTGTTAAATGTCAAATATAAGTTTTTTTATTTATATTCTCTTTAATTTAATATTACTAGTTTTTGGTATTTGAAATTAGACGATCCGTCTCTAAGGGAACGTACATTTACCTTATATACATATACACCTTTTCCAATCTTATCACCAAAATCGTCACGCCCATCCCAGTGAATGTCTTCGAAGTGTGATGAGCAAGCATAACACCTTCCGTCTAAGGTTCTTATTAATGTCCCAGAAACGGTATAAATTTGTACCAGTACGTCTAGGTCTTCACCTGCGCGGTTATGGTCAAAGTGAAAAGTAGTGTTGGTTGAAAATGGATTGGGGTAATTCAATATATGTTTTAAAGCAAGTTTTTCATCTGTAGCTACAATAAACTCTACATAAGCGTCACCTGGATTGTTGTGGGTGTCCCAAGCCTTGAATTTTAACGAGTGGTTTCCTTCTTCAAGGTCTCTTAATGGATACTCAACCCTCCCTTTTTGAAAATTGTCAAGTTCTGCAGTGTAGTAGTCATTGAGTACTATTACATTTGGTTTGTCATCTATAACGGCTGTGATTTCATGACCGACGCCTGTCCCTGCTACATTGATGCCGCTTTCATCAAAAAGTTTCGCAATTAGTTTGGGATTGTTATTGGTTACTCCTCCAAAGACAAATGACTCATCGTTCATGAAAAGCTCTATCTCTGGTGGGGTGGTATCTTCTGCTGCCTCAGGATCGCTTCCCCCTATTACTACTGTGGAATGGTGACCATGTGCATCTGTAGCTTGGTATTCTTTTTGTGCATACATGCTGATTTTTCCATAGCCAAAGTTGTATGAAATATCTTTGGGTACTATGAAGGAAACACTGAATTCACCACCGCTTACACTTGCTTGCCCATCATAAATAAAGTTCCTCTGCACATCAAATTCCATTGGGCTGGTGCCGCCTGTGCCGTATGTTCTTAATGTAGACATTTTTTCAAATACGGTAATATGGGCGATACCATTAAAATCATTGAGAAGTCCTCCGTTGTTGTTTCTAATTTCGCCCTCTATGGTGATCTTACTTAGTGCCCTTAAGGTATCGGTATCTTCACCTGCTCTTTTAATACCTGTTACGACCATTTGCTCCTGAGGGTAAGCAAGCTTTAAAGAAGGGTCGCCTAACAAGGCATAGTTTCTATTGTTCACCCCAACCTGTCCTTCATTTTTAGCTTTACGCGTTACATCGCCCATGCCCGGTTTTTCATTATTGGCTAGATCTTCAAACATAAACTCGTATATGGCGAGGTTGATGGTTCTGTTACTAGACTGGTACACAGGTCTTGTAGAAGAAAATATCCCTATGCCTCCTCCATTGGGCGACAATACCAGCGCCTCTCCTCCTGATTGGATACGTGGGTCGTCATAAACCCCAAAGTCACATGTGGCCGTGATGAAAAATGCAAGGTTGTCCATGTTTCTCCACCGGCGTATTTGTTGCACGTCCAAAATCCTTTCGTCTGCCCATATCTCCTGCCCCCCATGCCCACTATAGTTCATGATCAATGTCCCTTTTTCAATAGCCTGGTCTATAGCTTCATTTACAGCAGGGGCTATTTCTCCTGCAGGAGATGGTATTTGCGGGTAAGCATCTATGAAAATTTTATTGATGTTATATTCTTTATGGTTTTCATAAACCTTGTCAGAGAGCATTTCTGCATCTCTCATATGCGAGTTTCCGTCCCCGTCATCGGCCACAAAGGTTACCCTGTTACGCCAATTCCCTAACGATTCGTTACTTTGATAGTGTGAAATTTTGCTCACCACGGCCTCTGCTTCTGATGTATTGTTTACTGGTAGACGACCAATGCTGATATCCAAGGTATGGTTGGAACTACTGTTTCGGTCTTCTGGCCAATAGCCCTCATTGTCGTCTAGAAAACCAAAATAGTCATCTGATGAGTACGAGAATATATTATGCAATGATTCTCTTGACTGATAAACCGGTACGTAGCCTGCGCCATTTCCTTTAATGTTTTTATAATCATAAGAGCAGTCGCCAAACAATAATAAATACCTGAGCGTATCCGCACCTGAGCCTCTATCATAGAGTAACTTCATAAAGTCCCTAATTGCAGTGACATCTGGCGATCCTGAAGAAAATTCGTTGTATACCTGTTCAATAGAGACCACTTCCACCTTTAGGTTACCTTCTCTTCTTTTGTTTTGGGCCAGCTTGTTTGCTTGGCTCATAAATTGATTTCCTGAGACGATGACCATATGAGGAACACTACCAGCTGCGATTCCACGTAAGTTTTGGTTTGAAATTTTTTTATCAAACACAGGAGTTGAAAAATTGTTGCCCGAAAAAACAATAAATTCTTTCAGTTCTGATGTGCTCGTTGTAAAAGTTGCCTGGCTGCCATTAAATGTGAAATTTTGGTTTAAAGGCTCCACGTGATTTGTAATGTCCCAAATGCGAAGACCGGAAGCTGTTGTTGCGATCTGAAACCTCGATACATTTTCCGAGGTGCTTTCTATAGAGCGGAACATGGTTTGATTGCCATAGAGTCTAAGGGCTCTTTTGGCGTTTATTTCCAAGTAGTTTAGATACCCTTTGGCCGACCCTACTCCTCGCTTATCATAAGAAAGGCTTATGTTTAAATTTCCTGAGCTTCCTACTGAAGATTGGTTTACAGTAAATATGTTTCTCGCGTTTCTTCCTTTTTGTCCATAAGTTGTATTAGGAATATTTGAAATGGTTTGTGTACCAGCTTGGACGTTGTTGATAGATAGTGAAAACCTGCTTTGGGAAATCGAAGCTGCCATAACGGCAGAGGTGATTTTTATATCGGTTCCTGCGACTATCCCTGGTAAATTGAAGTTGAAATTTCTTTGTGTAGTAAAGTCAAATAATTCTCCATACCATTCTCTTCCTGAATAAAGTATGTTGTCTAAGTCTCTTTCATGAAATACTCTTTCGTCAAAAGTTGCGATTGTTTGGGCAGGGGTTCCTGCTTCAGGGGCATTGGCAATTCTTTTTCCGTTGTGTTCTGACCCGACGGTCAGGAAGTAGTAAGCATGGTCTGAGTAAACATTGAAAGTATGATTAAAGATTTCTTCCGAATCATTGTAGTGCCATGTGTGTGGCCCTTGGGCGTAGAAAAGGATATAATCGCCTCTGTTAAATTCGCCGTTTGCTTCACCTTCTACATAAATGGCATTTTCTACCAAATCGGCATATCTTTCATCACTGTTTGCTTGAGGTAACATGCCTCCTCCATTTCCATAAATTTGGATTTTTCTAGGGTCAATGGAAGATGGGTTTAACCCCATCTGTTGTAGCATTTCATAATCTATTTTATGGATTCCGCTTTCTGATATCCGCATTTTATACCAATCTCCAGTAGAAAGTACAGAGGTTAAAGCTTGCTTTTGCATGCCTCTGCGTTGAGTTTGATGGCTGGTTTCTGATTTTTTCTCTACTAATGGTTTTGTAGAGGTTTTTTGATATTTGTAGCTAAAGGAAGTGAGTTTTTCGTAGCTCCCTTTACTTTCACTATATCTTATGGGGATAATACGAACAAAGGAGATAGGGGTTTTATTTTGAAACCCTAATGTAATATCTGTTTTGTAATTTTTTTCTTTATAATCTTTAAGAGAACTTTTTTCTTTTTCAGATAGTTGATCTACGGTAGTATTTTCAAGCTCAAAAGTGCTTATATGGCCTGTTATTTTTATTTGATATAAAGGCAGGTGGTTGTTTTCGACAATATGTATGGCGCCCTCAAAAGAAGGAATATCAAGTTTCTGGTCATTCTCATCTTTAATAGTAGTAGATTGATTCCAGTTTAGGGTAACTTGCTTCCTTCCTTGGCTTTTGGCAGCAGCTATACAGATTAAAAAAAACAGAAAAGTTAGTATTATCCTGAATCTGTTCATCAAGATAGGTTTTATCCTCCGAAGTTTGGTTTATTTTGTAATACGTTTCAAGAAACGATTAATGAACGAACACTAAGTACATTTATTTTAAATCGGGATTAACTTTAAAGATTGTAACCCGTCATGTTATAATAAGTGTTAAGTAATACTTGCTATATCAGTGCTTTAGGTTTATGTTAATTTTTAGGTTTTCTCCTTTATGGCCTTGAAATACACAGACTACTATATGTTTTTTTATTAGCTTCATGGGTGATAGGTCCTCTCTATCAATGACAAAATAATGTATAATATAATTATAACAGGTATGGCATATAGCTGCAACACAGATAGAGCTATTACAGAAACTATAATCAGCAAATATCTAAATATATTGTCTTTCCAGGAAAAGCCTTTGAACTTCAACGATATCAACCTTATTTCGGACACCAGTAGCAGTGATGTGACAATGGTTATAGCTGCTAATATATAGGTGTTTTGCAATGCGAAAAAGAAGACATTATCTTGGGGTACCCTTACTATTAAAGCAAACGAAGCTATTAATATTGCATTGGTAGGGGTGGGTACGCCAATAAAGTATGTGGTTTGGCGCTCATCTATGTTAAACTTTGCTAAGCGCAAAGCAGAAAATATGGGTATAAGCACAGCAAGATAAGATATTGCAGGAATGCTTTCATTAAATAAATATTGACCTACCACAGAAAAATGAAGAAGTTGGAACATGATCAATCCCGGAAGCACTCCAAAGGTAACCATGTCTGCCAAAGAATCCAGTTGCTTGCCGATCGGGGAGGTTACACGTAACATCCTGGCTGCAAATCCATCAAAAAAGTCAAAGATGCAAGCTAGAACAATGAGCCATGCGCCCATATACAACCGGCCATTTAATGTTTCAATAATTCCTATAAAGCCTGATGCCAGGTTTAGGCAGGTGATGAAGTTTGGTATATGTTTTTTCATTTGCCTAATAAATCATGCAAAAAGGGTTATGGCGCATTTCTTCACCCATATTGGTAGCAGGGCCATGCCCAGGGTAAACAGTAACATCTTCTCCTAGAGGAAATAGTTTTTCCCTGATGCTGTTAATTAGTGTATCATGGTCTCCTCCTGGAAGGTCTGTACGCCCTATGCTGCGATGAAATAGCACATCTCCTGCTATACATTTTTTTTCTTTCTTATTATAAAGAGCTATATGCCCTGGAGCATGACCTGGTACAAATAGGACTTCCAGCTCTGTGTTTCCAAAGATTACTTTATCGCCTTCTTTTAAATAAGTGTCAGGTTCGGACTCCTCATAATTATAGAAACCATAATTTGGGGCATAAACTTTTACTGCACGTAGTGTTTGCTCGTCTATTTGATGGATAGCCAAGTCTACTTGGTAAAACTCTTTTATAAATTTATTGCCTAAAATATGGTCTATGTGGCAGTGTGTATTGATTAGCTGCTTAACTTTTAGCTTGTTATCGCTAATAAAAGAGGTCAATTCATCTTTTTCATGCTTTTCATAACATCCTGGATCTATAATTACACACTCATTGGTCTCATCGTAAAGGACATAGGTGTTTTCCTGAAAAGGGTTAAAAACAAAACTCCGTACTTCCATTTTTTTATTTTTTATTTAGCAAAATTAAATAAATATCATTCCTGTAATGATAAATTATTGGTTATTTTACAAAAAATATAGTTTTAGGTTTGAAAAAGTTTGATTTTGTTATTGCTGGCCAAGGGCTGGCAGGTACTGTTCTTGGTTATACCTTAGAGGAAAAAGGGGCTAGTGTATATTATGTCAATCAGGCAAAAAAAACTTGCTCCTCATCTGTAGCCGCGGGTATTTTTAACCCTATTACCGGCAAAAAAATGGTACTTACCTGGTCCGCAGAGAAGCTTTTTCCTTATCTTACAAGATTCTATCAAAACCTTGAAAAGCATTTAGGGACATCTTTTTTTTACCCTCTTCCACTTATTCGTCCTTATGCATCTATAGAGGAGCAAAACTACTGGGAAGGTAGGATGTCTGAAAAGGAAATTCAAAAATTTGTACACTCCGAATCGATCGCTAGTTCTTGTAATACCTATTTACATGCTCCTTTTGGAGGGTTTGAAATTGACATGGCTGGCTGGGTCGATTTGCCGGTATTGCTGAAATCTTATTACGAAAAATCCTTGCGTCATAACATATATGAAGAAGGAGCGTTTGAATATCATGATTTGAAAGAAAGTGATGGAGGGTATCAATGGAATGGTGTAGAAGCCAAAGGCATAATTTTTTGTGAAGGCAGTGCAAGTGTTGAAAATCCATTTTTTAACTGGCTGCCGTTTAGTTTGTCCAGAGGCGATATCCTCACTATTGAGTCAGATGAATTGCCTTCTGATAAAATAGTAAATAAAGGTGGTGTTTTTGTGGTGCCAATTGGAGGAAACAAGTTTCGTACCGGGTCTACCTATGAACGCCATTTTACGGATCCTGGCCCTTCTGAAAAAGGGAAAAAAGAAATTCTGGAGAAACTAGAAAAGATTTTAAAAGTACCTTTTACGGTAATAGCGCATCATTCGGGGGTAAGGCCTGCGGTTCGGGATCGGCGGCCTTTGTTGGGCGCACATCCTGAAAGAAAAAATATGTATATATTTAATGGACTTGGTGCAAAGGGAGTTTCTTTGGCTCCTTATTTTGCAGAGGAGTTGACCAATTTAATTTTATTTAACAAGGAACCAGATATAGATGTTAATATTCGCAGGTTTTATACGTTATATAAGCCGGCAAGCCAGAGCTGAAAATATTATGCATTTTAATAAAGTTTGTTTTTTACTGCTAACGCTTTTTCTTTTTGCGACTAAGGTATATGCACAACAATCTCAGACATTGTTTGGGCAAAACCGCGTACAGCATAGGGAGTTTAATTGGAAGTTGCTTACTACTGCTAATTTTGACATATATTTTTATGGCAATGGTAAAGAGCTTGCTAAGCAAGCAGGTCGGCATGCAGAAGAAAACTATAATAGAATTTCCGAACAAATAGGTTTCTCAAACTACGGGAAAATAAAGCTGGTTGTCTATAACTCTGTGATGGAAATGCAGCAAAGCAATATTGGTCTTGAAAGTGACCATTATACGGTAGGTGGACAAACACATTTTGTAAAGGCTAGAGTAGAAGTGGCTTTTACCGGTAACCATGCTGTCTTTCGTGAAGAGATTTTTAGAGGGGTTGCGTCTGTCGTTATTAATCAAATGCTTTTTGGCGGTAGCTTAAAAGATATTGTTCAAAGCTCTTACTTGTTGAGCCTACCTGAATGGTTTGTAAAAGGGGCTTCTGCCTATATAGCCCATGGTTGGAGCAGGGAAATGGACAATTATATGCGCGACTTGGTGCTTAACAAAAGAATTAAAAACCCTAGCGCATATTCTGGTGAAGAGGCTGTCAATGTGGGACAATCTATCTGGAATTTTATTTCCAAGAGGTATGGTAGGACTTATATGCCTACCATTATGTCTTTAACTAGAATTATCCGTAATGAAGAGACCAGTATAGAAAGCATCATAGGAGTGCCTTATGGTGTGATAATCCGGGAATGGGAGAATTATTATATCTCCATGGCTAGGGAGCTGGAGAACGAGTATTTCCTACCCGATGAAGACGTGCAACTGATTAAAAAGTACCTAGGTGGCGATAGCAGGATCAAAAGTCCAGTGATTAACTCTGAGCAGACCCGGTTGGCTTTTGCTATTGAAAAAGAAGGCCGGTATAGAATTATCGTGAGGGACCTTGAAGAGGGGAAGAATAAAGTGGTCAAGTATGGTGGAAGAAGGTTAGTACAACAACGTGTAGACCCCAATATCCCTCTTTTGGCTTGGCAAAGTGAACATGTGTTGGGTATTGTAGAAGAAAAGAAGGGAAAGCCTATTATGACCTTGGCCAATGTTGGTTCTGGGAAAAGCAACGAAAGAAAATTGCCTGCTTTTACTCAAATACATAGTTTTACTTTTTCTCATGATGGGAAAAACATGCTCATGAGTGCCGATAAAGAAGGTCAAAGCGATATTTTCATTTTGGATATGCAAAGGAATGCATTGTCGCAAATTACCAATGACCTTTATGATGACCATAACCCTGTTTTTATAGGCAAGTCAAATGAAATAGTTTTTAGCTCTAACAGGTTTGACGATACTTTATTTGCCGATATTAATCATGACTATGTATTTCGGTCTGTAAAAAATGATTTTCACCTCTATCACTTCCAACCTTCGGACAAAAGTCAGGTAAAAAGGATTACTAGCGCTGGCAACAATATAAAACCTTTTGCTCAAAATGACGATGTGTTTTATCTCTGTGATGAGAGGGGGATTCTAAATCTTTATAAGTTAAGGGTTTCAGAAGAAGGCTCGTATAAACAAGTAACGGCTTTTGAACAGGATATTGAAGACTATTCTATTGGAAAAGATGGTGCATTTGCTTTCCTGATGAGGCATCTAGGGAAAAGGAGGTTTTTGTATCATGATAACTTCGATTTTAACAAATCATATAATACTGTTTATACTCGAAGGGCTCAGTTGGCCTTACCGGTGAAGACTATAAAAATTGATGAAGAGTTTAAGTTTGAGGATGTAGATGAGGAAATCCCTGAAAAGAAAAAAGCCGAAGAAGAGGAAGAGATAAATATTCATGACTACCATTTTGAGAGCGACAAAAAGCCGAAGAGGAGGCGGGAAGAGCCCTCTGCAAAAGCAGGTAATAATGATGAAGAAGAAGAGGGGGAAGAGGCAGCTCCATTAGAAATATCGCCTGCCCCTGTTTACGGGCCATATAAATATAAAAGCTTTTTTAGCTTAGAGCGAATTACCTCTTCGGTTATGGTAGACCCATGGCGAGGTATGGGTATACTCATGCAAGCTACCATGTCTGACATTATGAATAACCATAGGATTACTGCCGGAATTTTTGGACTTGCAGATTTTAGAACTAGCAATTTACATGCAGAATATAAGTATTTAAAGCACAGGGTAGATTTTGGGGGAAGGTATGATAAAGAAACATTTGTTCTTGGAAGTCATGGGGGTCATAGGTATACCATGAACCGAATAGAGGGAACGGTGTCTTACCCTTTTAGCCAACATGCACGAATTTCTGTTTCTCCTTTTGTGGTTCATACAAGAATTACTGACCTGGTAGAAAATCCTGCCACTCTAAGGTACAATGCTGATGTGGTTAGTTTGTATACAGGGTTGGCCTATAGGTATGTTTACGATAACACGAGATTACACGGATTGAATATGCCGGACGGTACCAGGGGACTTCTTTCTTTAGAGTCTTATGTTAACCCTGTAAACCGAGATGCTAGTTTTAATGTATTTCATGCTGACTTTCGGAAGTATAAGAGAATCCATCGCTCTTTGACTTTGGCAGGAAGGGCCAGTTACGGTCATTTCTTCGGAAACGCTTCTCATAATTTTATGTTAGGAGGAATGGATAATTGGCTGATGAACGATTTAAACACATCTGGAAGCAGAAACCCAATAAACCGGGTAGCTGGAACTACTGATTTACTGTTTATGAGGTTTGCTACTAATCTTAGAGGGCACTCTTATAATGCACAGTGGGGCAATCAATTCTTTTTGGTTAATGGGGAAATTAGATTGCCTGTAGCCAGTTATTTAGGCATGGGAATAGTAAGCTCAAACTTTTTGAGAAACCTTCAGCTGGTTGGGTTTTATGATGTGGGAACAGCTTGGTCTGGAGGAAACCCTTTTGATGCCGATAATATTACAAGGGTCGATGAGGTTCATGCAGGAGGTTCTGACCCATTTTATGCGACTGTAACCAACTATCGTAGCCCACTGCTAATTGGTTATGGCCTTGGGGTAAGGACTATGTTTCTTGGCTATTATGTAAAGATGGATATAGCATGGGGAATAGCAGAACAGATTAGGCAAGGAAGTACCTACTATTTAACTTTTGGATTTGACTTTTAACGGATATGTCAAAGTTTTTTGGGAAGTGGAAAAAGGCTTTATTAATTTTTCTGTTGTTTATTCTGTTGGTAAATATCGGGATTATTCTACTTGATAAAAGGTTTGTATATAGGGCGCTATGGTACAATTTTGTAGGTATCGATGATTATAGGATATTTCATAATAGGGAAATTTCAGCAAGTCCAGATCCACAACCTTGGCCTTTGGCTTCAGAATATAACCAGTATGAACTTAGCCCTAACCTCAGGCAAGGATTAGAGCGGTTAAGAACGGTTGCGTTTTTGGTTGTTAAAGAAGACTCTATTAGATATGAAGAGTACTGGGATGACTATGGACCATCTTCTTTATCTAACTCTTTTTCCATGGCAAAGACTTTTGTAGGTATGTTGGTAGGTATTGCTTTGCACGAAGGTAAAATTAAGAGTCTTGATCAGCCTATTGGAGATTTTCTCGAAAACTATAAAGGGGGAGAAAAAGATAAAATTACCATCAGACATTTGCTTACCATGAGTTCGGGTTTGGAATGGGACGAAGCCTATGCCAGCCCTTTTTCAACCACCACCGAAGCTTATTATGGGACGGACTTGCAACGAACTGTTGGGCAGTTGGAAGTGGAGGAAGAACCTGGTGTATATTTTAATTATAAAAGTTCTGATACCCAGCTATTGGCTTTTGTTTTGCAAAATGCTGTGGGTATGCCCATAAGTCAATACCTTGAAGAGAAAATTTGGCACCCAATAGGTGCTGAACATGCTGCTAAATGGAGCTTGGATGGTGAAGGCGGCGTAGAAAAAGCTTATTGTTGTATAAACTCTAATGCCAGGGATTTTGCAAGAATTGGCAAGCTGTATTTGAACTATGGCAGGTGGAACAACGAACGTTTAGTCGACTCGGCTTATGTAGCCCAATCTATAAGTCCTGCTGATTTATATGACCCTCATAACCATGGAGAACCTATTAACTTTTATGGATACAAATGGTGGCTTATCCCTGATTATAAAAAGCTAGGAAACGTTTTTTATGCACGAGGGATTTTGGGGCAATATATAATTAATGTCCCTTCTAAAGATTTGATTATTGTACGTTTAGGGCATAAAAGAGGAATGCCTGCTGGAAAGCACTTTGAAGAGGTTTTTTTAATGCTTGATGAGGTCGCAAATATGTTTTAAGCTAAGCTTACATAGGGCCTGCTGAAAAAGTCACAAGTGTGCAAGATACGCATGGCCTTACATGAAGACGTATTGGAATACTTCGAATGTAAGGCCATAAAGTAGATTGTGCGCTTGTGGCTAGCCCAAAAAAGTATTGGGTTAAAAGCTTCTCACTTTAATGTGCACGGAAAAATAAGAAATAACCGAAAAAACCTTGCACCCATACCTCCTAATTCTTATACAAATATCAACAGATCAATGTTTTGGGCGTTTTTCAGCGCGCCCTACATATTTACTGGGGAAGAAGGAACCAAGCCCTACATGTTGTAAGACTTGGCTGTTCCTGTTTTTTTAACCTGAAATCAAATACGCTGATTTTTTGTTCTTTTGCCCCTCATAACGAAATCTAATGCATCATAATCCAGGTTTTTAATCTAAAAGCGCTTGAAGCTTCTTGTCGGCCTTTTCGAAATTAAACGATTGGTAAATCGATTCCATTTCTTCTTTAATTTGCTCATTGCACAAATTGCCTATACTTCCTTCGTGGCTGTGAGTAATATTTTCAGGCCTAGCAAATTCATTGTTTTCTATAAGCAAACCAACTCTTTTATACGCATCTCTAAAGGGCACGCCTTCAAGGACAAGCTGATTAACCACCTCTACACTGAAAAGGTACTTATACTTTTCATCATCAAGAATATTTTCTTTAACAATGATGTTTTCCAACATAAACGTTGCAATTCTTAAGCAGTCATTTATATCTTCAAATGCTGGTAAAAAGTTTTCCTTGATTAGCTGTAGGTCTCTATGGTAGCCCGATGGTAGATTAGTTGTAATTAAAGAAATTTCGTTTGGTAAGGCTTGTAATTTATTGCATTTCGCCCTGATGAGTTCAAATACATCTGGGTTTTTTTTATGGGGCATAATGCTGGAGCCTGTAGTGAGTTCATCTGGGAAAGTTATAAAACCAAAGTTCTGGTTCATGTACAGGCATATGTCCATCGCCATTTTTCCCAAAGTAGATGCAACGGAGGAAAGTGCCGCGCTCACATTTTTCTCAGTTTTTCCTCTTCCCATTTGAGCATAGACAACGTTATAGCTTAAGTTGTCAAACCCAAGAAGTTCTGTGGTCATTGTCCTGTTTAGTGGAAAAGAAGAGCCGTAGCCAGCGGCAGACCCTAAAGGGTTTTTGTTGCTAACCCGATAGGCCGCTTGTAACATCAGCAGGTCGTCGGTGAGGCTTTCTGCATAAGCTCCAAACCATAAGCCAAAGGAAGATGGCATGGCTATCTGTAAATGGGTATAGCCTGGCAGTAAGTGGTCTTTATATTTATTGCTAAGAGAAACAAGGACAGTAAAAAGTTCCTTTATATTTTCTACCGTATGCCTTATGGCATCTCGGGTATATAGTTTTAAGTCTAATAAGACTTGATCGTTTCTTGACCGGCCGCTATGTATCTTCTTTCCTACATCTCCTAACCTACTAGTAAGCAATAGCTCTACTTGAGAGTGAACATCCTCTACGCCTTCTTGAATAGCAAATTTCCCTTCTTTAATTTCTTTATATATGTTTTTTAGCTCTTTGTGAAGGATATCAAGCTCTTCCTTTTCAAGTAGGTTAATGCTTTGGAGCATTTGGGTATGCGCAAGCGATCCAAGTACATCAAATTCTGCCAATAATATGTCCAGCTCACGGTCTTTGCCTACTGTAAACCGTTCTATATCCTTATGGACGCTTTTGTCTTTTTGCCAAAGTTTTGTCATTTGAAAAAGAACAGGCTCTTAATAAGAGCCTGTTGGTTAAGTTTATTTTATAACTATTTCGCTTAACATATTAATATACCTCTCAACACCCTGCTCAATTTCACTAAGCCAAATAAATTCATTGGCTGTATGAGATCTTTTTGAGTTGCCTGGTCCCATTTTTAGCGAAGGGACACTTAGCAATGCTTGGTCTGATGTTGTAGGTGAACCATACGTGTTTCCGCCATGCTTAATACCTGCCAACACTACAGGGTGGTTAGGGTCTATACTGGATGGTTTTAACCTGACTGATCTTGGATGAACTTCAGATGTAATATTGTCCTCAATGATCTGAAGCACTTCTTCGTTCTTGTACATTTCAGTGATACGAATATCGACTACATATTTACAAGTGTCAGGAATTACGTTGTGCTCAGAACCAGCGTTTATAACTGTTACTGACAATTTAACCGGTCCTAAAGTTGGCGATACTTTTTTGAACTGGTAACTTGTAAGCCATTGAATATCTTTAATTGCAAGATATATAGCATTTTCGCCTTCTTCTCTTGCGGCATGTCCTGCTTTACCTTTGGCAATACAGTCCAAAACCATTAAACCTTTTTCGGCAATGGCCAAATCCATTTGTGTAGGCTCTCCTACAATGGCAAATTCTAGTTCTCCTAGATCAGGAATTACAAGTTCCAGGCCATTCATGCCTGAAATTTCCTCTTCTGCTGTTGCCGCTATGACAAAATTGTATTTCATATCTTCTTTGTCATAGAAGTAGCAGAATGTAGAAATAAGTGAGCTAAGGCATCCGCCAGCATCATTGCTACCCAAACCATAAAGTTTGCCGTCTTTTACAATAGGGTCAAAAGGGTCGTTGGTGTAGCCTGAGTTCGGACGAACGGTATCATGGTGTGAGTTTAATAGGATAGTAGGCTTTTTCGGGTCGTAATACTTGTTGAAAGCCCATACATTGTTCATTTTGCGATGAGTTTCAATGCCTCTATCGGACAGAAACTGAACGATCAAGTCTGCTGTCTTGTCCTCTTGTTTGCTGAAAGATTCTATTTTGATGAGTTCTTTCAGAAGTTCAATAGCATCTTTTTTGTAACTAGCAATATCCATAATAAAAATATGTTCGTTTTTATTTAAGAACCAGTTTGGTCCCTTTTCTTTCATTTAAATTAAGAATGGCAAGTAGGTCATCTGCGTGACAGATAGTGACAGATTCGGCTCCTGCTTTAATGGCATCAAAAGAATTGTCCATTTTAGGAATCATTCCTTTGGCCACCACACCTTCTTCTTTCAACTGTTGATATAAAGCCCCGTCTATTTGGTTGATAACGGAATCTTTGTCATTGATATCCCGCATAACTCCTGGCAGTTCGAAGCAGTAAATTAGTTCGCTTGGGTTAAGCTTGCTAATGCCAACAGCTACTGTAGACGCAATGGTGTCTGCGTTTGTGTTGAGCATGTTTCCATTGCCGTCATGGGTTAAAGGTGCCATTACCGGTGTTATGCCTGCTTTCAATAATACAGAAAGTGTTTCAGCATTTACCGATTTTACATCGCCCACAAATCCATAGTCGATGTTGTTTTTAAGGGGGCGTTTGTCAGCACTGATAACATTTGCGTCTGCTCCGGTCAGTCCCATGGCATTGCACCCATAGGATTGCAGTAGACTGACTATTTTTTTGTTTATCAGTCCTCCGTAAACCATGGTAACAACACGTAGTGTCTCAGCATCTGTAATGCGTCGCCCGTCAACCATTTGGGCTGCAATTCCTAAGCCTTTGCTGATTTCTGTGGCTATTTTGCCTCCACCGTGTACAAGAACCTTTGGGCCTTTTACAGAAGCAAAATCTTTAAGGAACTTTTTCAGAGTAGCATCATCATCAATAACATTCCCGCCAATTTTAATAACTCTTATTGTATCCATATTTTAGAAATTATCTTCTAACATCTTTTTTAGGACGGCTTGTGCTGCATGGACTCTGTTGGCTGCCTGCTGAATGTGTATGGCTTGTGGCCCATCAAGCACCTCGTCCATTACTTTAAGGTTTCGTCTTAAAGGAAGGCAGTGCATGAATTTGCCATTATTGGTCAAATCCATTTTGCTGTTGTCAATAACCCAGCTGCTATCAGTAGTGAGCACTTTGCCATACTGGTGATAAGAAGACCAGTTTTTGGCATAAACAAAGTCTGCGTCCTTTAAAGCTTCGTTTTGGTCATAAATGATTTCTGCCTTGCCCCTAAACTGCTCTGCTAGTTCATATCCAGGAGGATGGGTAATGACAAAATCTACATTGGCGTCAGGATGGTTCATCCATTCTGCAAATGAATTAGGCACCGCTTGAGGCAAGCTTTTAAAATGCGGTACCCAGGTCAAGACAACTTTGGGTTTCTTTACTGTTCGGTATTCCTCAATGGTCATTAAATCTGTTAAGGATTGCAAGGGGTGCAAGATGCTCGATTCCAAACTTACAATAGGTACATTGGCATACTGAATGAATTTGCTCAGCATGACATCTGAATAGTCCTCGTCTCTGCTTCTAAGCTTGGGAAATGATCGAACACCAATAATATCGCAATACTGCCCTACTACAGCCGCCCCTTCTTTCACATGCTCAGCAGACGTTCCCTTCATTACCACACCTTCTTCAGTTTCTAAAGCCCAACCTTCGTTGTCAAAGTTCATCAGCATTATACTCATGCCTAGTGTTTGGGCAGCTTTTTGAGTACTAAGCCTTGTACGCAAGCTTGGGTTCAGAAAAATTAAGCCTAAGGTTTTGTGCTTGCCGAATTCCGCATGCTTCCAGGGATCCTTCTTGAAATCTAGTGCCTTATTTACCAGCTCCGGAAGGTTCTCAACGTCCTTAATCGAGATAAAATGTCTCATTTATTTAGCTAAATTTTTGGATAAAACAGATTCAAATGCTTGCAGGAACAAATCTACTTCTTCTTTCTGGACATTGAGTGCAGGCAGAATCCGTATGGTGTTTTTGTCCGATGAGGATCCGGTAAACATGTTATGCTCATTGAGAAGGTCTTTTCTCACACTTGCACACGGTATTTCCAGTTCAATACCTACCATTAAACCTAAGCCTCTGACACTTCTTACTCCTTTGAGTGTCTTGACTTTTTCCATTAGATAGTTTCCGATGTTTTCCGCATTGGAAATCAGGTTTTCGTCTTTTATAACATCTAATACAGCTATTGCAGCGGCACAAGCTAAGTGATTACCCCCAAACGTGGTTCCCAGCATGCCGTGAACTGCTTTAAATGTAGGGCTTAATATTATACCAGCTACAGGGAAACCATTGCCCATACCTTTTGCCATGGAAATAATATCTGCTTTGACATCGGAGTGTTGGTGGGCAAAGAATTTGCCAGACCTGCCATAGCCAGATTGTACTTCGTCAAGGATAAGCACTGCTCCAAACTTGTCGCAAAGTTCGCGGGCTTTTTTTAGAAACTCGTTGGTAGGAATTTTAACACCCCCTACGCCTTGTATACCTTCTATGATTACAGCGGCAACTTCATCATTAAAGTTTTTTTCGAGGCTTTCTATGTCATTAAAAGGAAGCAGTATGGTGTTTTCCGTTTGGTTTACCGGAGCTTGCATAGATGGGCCATCCGTTGCAGCTACTGCTAGGGATGTACGGCCGTGAAAGCCTTTGGTAAAGGAAATGATTTTTTTCTTGCCAGTATGAAAAGAGGCCATTTTTAAGGCATTTTCATTGGCTTCTGCACCAGAGTTGCAAAGGAACAGTGAGTAGTCGTCGTAACCAGAAAGTTTTCCCAGTTTTTTTGCCAGTTCTACCTGTAAAGGAATTTTAACTGAATTAGAATAAAATCCGATTTTGTTTAATTGACCTGTGATCTTCTCAACATAATGTGGGTGTGTGTGGCCAATGGATATTACAGCATGACCTCCATATAGGTCTAAGTATTTATTGCCATTGCTATCCCATAGCCATGACCCTGCAGCTTTTACAGGTTCAATTTCAAAAAGCGGGTAAACATCAAAATTTTTCATCTGCTAAATTTATGCTATGCGTGAATACAGATTTTCATCTTTGCAAAATAAAGCAAATTTAAGCGTAAATAAATTAATTTGGAATTAATTTACCACTTTCCAAGGTATTTCAGGCGTATTTAGGTCAAAAGCGGTCTTCCGTGCCAGCACGAACAAGTAGTCGGAAAGTCGATTTAGGTAGACTAAGATAGGTTCGGCACCGGGACTGGTGTCGGCAAGTTCAGCTACATAGCGTTCGGCCCTCCGGCAAACACTTCTCGCTATATGACAATGGGAAACAGTACTGTGGCCGCCTGGTAAAATAAATGACTTTAGCTCTGGCAATATTTCATTCATCCTGTCTATTTCATTTTCTAAGGCTGTTGTCTCTTCTTTCTTTAGTTCTGGTAAGGGATATTTATTGTTTGGGCCAGCAGCCAGCTTAGAGCCAATGACAAAAAGCGTGTTCTGAATATTTCTTAGAAAAATGGCAGTTTCTTCTTGAGCAGCCAAGTCTGCAATCAGCCCTATCCAAGAATTCAATTCATCTACGGTTCCGTAGGCGTGCAAGCGAGCGTCTGATTTGGAAACTCTGGTCCCGCCCAACAGTGAAGTTTTTCCTTTGTCGCCAGTTTTCGTATATATTTTCATGCTGCCGGGTTTTTAATCTTCTTGTTGCTCTAGTTCTTTATTGTATATCTTTTCGAACTGTCTATACTCCTCTTCTGATAAAAGGTACTCCAAGTCTTTTAAAGTGGATGCTGCATAGGTGCTTAAGTTCATTCTGATTGATTGTAGTGCATACGCCTTTAGTAGGTTTGTTTGCTCTGGCATTAAACGTACAGAACGGAGCAGTGCCTCATAGGCCGTAAGTCTTTCGTTTTCTGCATTGAAGAAGTCTGCTGCATGTATAATAACCTCTTCATTGAAAGGCATGCGCTCTACAGCTTTTGAAAAAGCCTTTTCTGCCTCATCCTTTTGGTCTTGATGCTGAGCAACAAAGCCTTCTAAAAATATTCTGAAGTCTTCATTTTCTCTTTCAAGGTCTATAGTTGCATAAATGTTGGCCAGCTTTTCAACCTCTTTTAAATAAACAAGGGTTCTTAGATACTGAAGGTTTAATTCAGTGTTTTCTTTCTCCTCTTCGGTTAATTGGTTGTATAAATCTAGTGCCTTTTGTGGATTTTCGTTCTCAATATATACCGACATGAGGATAGCAGTAGACATCTGCTTTATAAAAGTATCTTTGATGCTGCTATATATAGAAAGGATGTCTGTTTCGGATAAATCCTGCTTTCTAAATGCCAAATACTGGTACCTCAAAGATTCTTCCCAATCCAACACTTCCGAAGGGGTATCTGTGGTAAGTATCAGGTGTATGTTACCGCTAAGTTCTGCAATATTTGGATCTTTGCTTTCTTTAAGCTTTGAAAACCCTTCAATAGCCTCTTCTGTTTCACCTGCCAGCACTTCACAGAGTAAATATTTCATGTAAGCGGCCTGCCCATCTTTGGTACTAAGTTTTCTGAAGTAGTTGGCCGCGGCTTTATATGCTTTTTCTCTAATGAGTAGGTTAGCAACCATCCTGCTGACTGTTGGGTTGCTGACAAAGTCTTGTCCGGCAATCAGGTCTAGCATGTTCTTAGCTTCAGCTTTATCTCCATTGTACCACATTCTCAAACCTTTTATTAAGTTTAAGTCTTCTAGGTAAACTTCATTTTCTGGGTGTGAAATGAGCTTTCTATACAAACTGAAGAAAGAAGTGTCTGTTGAGTTAAACTTATTTAGTCCAAAGTTGTACAGATATGAGAAGTTGGTATTTTGCAGGGTGCTGTCACTAAAATAGCCTGTGTTAAATACCTTTTCAGAAACTTTTCCTTGACTTGTTCTTAATGCTAGGTTGTTATTTTCCCATATTAAACCATTGACCTCTTTACTGTCTCGGCTTATACTATCCGCAGCAACTACATTTCTTTGTTTTAAATAGAATGAAAGGTGGTTGCTCAAAGGAGTGACTATCTTATTGGTATTGGCACGGCTCAACTGTAGATGGTGAACAACAGAGTCTGCTATATCTGTTTTTTTGTAAAGGATACCCAAGTTGTTGTTCAATTCTGCGCTCTTCGGGAAGTGTTTTATGCCATATTGTAATTTAAATAGGGCAGGGAAATACATATCTTCCCTATGGTAGAGGTTTGAAAGGTTTACAAATGCGTGAGGCATAGGCTTCTTTATGTTCGCCCTTTCGTAATACTCTATAGCTTTGTTGTTTTTGCCTGCTGCTTCAGCGAGTTTTGCCGAAGAGTAGTTAGAACGGTGGTTTGGGTGGTGGTACACCATTCCTTCATGGTAGTAGTGTCTTGCTAAGGTGTTTTCACCTTCATGCTTAAAAACGTCTCCTACCAAATTGTAATATCCTGAAAGTGCTAAATAATAACCAGACTTGCTGTTGTATAGGAAAAGGGCCATTGCTATGATAAACCCTACGCCTCTTACCATAAAGAAAGGCATTCTTCGTGGCTTATAAACAGCTTTGTAGACAGGTATTTTATTGAAAATGTCGTAGTAATTTACAATCACATAAATAAAAAAGATACTTCCAAACGCCAGTTGCGTATAAATGATAAAGTACTCCAAGCTTTCAACAAGGGGATCATTTCCAGTAATAAAAGCAAAGGCAATGGTTGAGCTTGCTATTATCCCCAAAGCTAGGTAAAAGTATGCGCCATTTGGGGCAAAAGGTATAACATCTTTAAATAAGACCGAACGTTTTTTATAGCTCCAAATCCCTAGTATTGCGGCAACAATGTAAATGTAAAAGGCATTGAAATATAGAATATCCCAATCAATAAGGTTTGACTTTCTCAGGTATAAAAGTAAGATATTGATAAGGTATAAAATTGAAATTGAGGAAAAGCTCAATAAGTTGTTTTTTCCTGTAGTGTTAGCCGAGTCTGTTGTAATGTATAGGAATGCCTTGATAATATCAAAAGATATGAACAGGAAGAAAAGCACGGAAAGCACTAAGGGTATCCCAATGCTGAAATTGGCTAAATATAGAAGAGGCACTTCTGTTTGGGCTGTAAGCGATAAGGTTATTCCTGCGCCACATGTTAATAGGACAAAAAGCCCTAGCCTACTGAAAAAGGAAACGTTTTTGTTAAATGCCTGAAAGTAGTAACTCAGAGCACTATAGGCAACTATGACAGAAGCAAGCACCAAGTGGTCAGAACGGCCAAATGCTTTTAATAGCTCCATTTGCATACTGGCAAAATACAACATAAGCAAGATCATGCCTATAATGTACCAAGACAGGTCCATGTAAGTGATCAGTGTCAGGCATGTGAGGATGCCTAACAGCACCAGACCTAAAAATGCATAAGAAAAAACAGGGTATATTTTTACGTCAGCGCCTTGGAACTTTTCATTTAACAGGTAGGCATCTGCTTCTACGCTAAAGGTTAGCAAGTATTGAGAGAAGGAGTCCAGAACTACTTTTACACTGTCTAAGGCAGGTATGGTTTCCCACCCTATTACTACAGAATTTCCAAGGATTTCTGTAGTTAATAAGCCTGCCAAGGACAGGAGAAAAATAGAAAATAGAAAGATGTAAAAATTACTATAAGGTTTGTTCCACTTTTTCCAGAAGAAAAGATTCATGTTAGAATATTATTTTTAATGTATTACTCCATCCCAAGAAACTTAGGCACACGGAAATAGTCAGAGTCTTTTTTGGGCGCATTTTTGAGCCCTTCTTCATGTGATAGCGCATTTACAGCATTATCTTCACGCAGAACATTTACTTCTTCTGACATATGAATTAGGGGTTCAACATTTTCTGTATCAACTTGGTTCAGTTTGTCCATCCAGTCAAGGATTTTATTGAAGTCGTTGAAGAAAGATTCCTCCTCTTTCTCGTTCAACTCTAATCTTGACAAGTGGGCGATTTTCCTAATTGTTTCAATATTGATTTTCATAATTTTAAAAATGTTAAATGAATAACAGGTTAAGCCAATTGTTTATTATATTTTTTTAGTTCTTCGTGAATGACCTGATAGGTTTTTTCTTTAAGCTCTTTTATGTTTTCTAAGGTCATACCGGTTGTTTCTATCGGTTCGTGATAAATTACCCGCATTCTGTGGAGCAGATTTACATGCATTTTTTTAAGGTCTGGCAAAATCTCCCAATTATGGGGTATGGTAACCGGAACAATGGGTACTTGTTTTTCAATGGCAATTTTAAAAGCCCCGTCTTTGAACTTGATCATACGAGGGCTTCCTTCATCAGGAATGGTGCCTTCAGGAAATATGACCAAGCTCCTTTTGTTGTCGATGGCTTTGCAAGCTTTTAAATAGCTTTTATACGCATTAACCTTACTTCTTCTGTTAATTGGGATATATAGTTTCTGGAACATGTATCCAAACAGGGGTACTTTGGCAAGCGAGTCCTTGCCCATAAAAGCATAAAACCCTGATAAGGAGAAGCAAATGGTCGGAATGTCCAGGTATGAAGTGTGGTTGGGACAGAAAACATAAGCTTTGTTCTTCTTTAACTTGAACCGGAAATCTGTATGACAAGGTGTAAGGCAAATAATAAATACCATGTATGCCCACACTTTATTTAGAAAATGTGCAGCAGGGTATGTTTTCTCTGATTGTAAGAATATAAAGAAAAAGGGGTATAGCAGTAAAAATACCACCAAAAACCAGAGGGTACACCAAATGAAGAAAACTCTTTTCAGGACTTTCATGAGTGCAAAAGTAGTATAAATATTGATATGTTTTTTGTACAACATTTATAAAAGCTCTTACATACAGATAAAAATATTATTTTAACCTATTTCTCCTTGTTGCCGTATAGGGCAGAAAGCCACTTTAAGAATTATTGAGGTTCAAAACCGGTAAACTGTTTATGCATAATCATTTTTTGTTTAGTAGGGGCCGGAAAAGTATTTTTCTGGCATTGGGAGGTATACTCTTATCCTGTAGTGTTTCTATGGGACAAGACGCTATATTTTCTCAGTATTATGCATCCTCTTTGTATTTGAACCCTGCTTTGGCTGGTATAGAACCTTCGCTTACTGTAGGGTCTAACTATAGGACGCAATGGCGCAATGTGACAGATCCTTATATAACCAGTCAAGTTTCTTTAATAAAACCTATATATACAGACGAAGGAGAAAACCATTCTGGTGGTATTGGTATATCTTTATACAATGACCAATCAGGGCTTACACATTTTCAGACAAACGGGATTAATATTTCCGGTGCTTGGAATATTTATCTGAGCGAATATAAAATGCAGTCTTTGACATTGGGCATACAAGCTGGTGTTATGCAAAGGCGGTTAAGTTTCTCAGATCTTAGATGGGGGTCTCAATATAACCCTGATGGGGAAAATGGTTTTGACCCAACACTTGACCCTGAAACAAGCGGATTTGCCTCATCGTCTATTTTTCCCGATATATCTGCGGGCTTGCTTTATTATTATAATGCAGGAAGGGATTATTCGGTACATAATGTAAGTGGTTATTTTGGGTTGTCTGCTTACCATTTAAACAGGCCCAACGAGTCATTATTGGAAGGAGAGCACAGACGATTGCCGACACTTTATAAAATGCATGGTGGCATTGAATGGCATTTGTCGGAGCGTGTCAATATATCGCCCAATTTTATTGTTGCAAGGCAAAGCAATGCCATGCAGTATAACGGAGGTTTGTATTTAACTTTTATTTTGTCTGAGGGAGAATCTGTACTGGCTCCTTCTGAAATTATCACCGGCGCTTGGTATAGGGTTTTTGATTCTTTTATCGGCGCATTGGGTTTTGGAAATAAATACTACACCTTAGCGTTTAGTTATGACGTAAACAACACTTCGCTGCGTCACAACTCTATTGGCAGAGGAGCTTATGAGATTTCTCTCAGAATCACTAGGCCAAGAGTGGGAACTACGAAAAGATTTTATACCCCAAGAATTTAATTATAGCAGGTAGGGATGCGCATACTCAGAAACATATTGCTGATTTTTTTATCCGTATGCTTTTTTGCGGTGAATGAAAGCTATGCTCAAAAAGGTAAGAAGAGCAAAAGGAAGGCTAGGGTAGCAGCCCGAAAAAGCAAACTGGCAACGGAAGCTGCGAAAAAGCATTTTGCCAATGCAGACTATTATTTGTCAGCCAGGGAGTTTAAGAAGGCTTATGAATTTAACAGCGATAATAGTTTTGCTCTTAAAAAGGCCGCTGAATCTTATATGCTGCACTTTGACTATGTAAATGCTGAGAAATATTATAAAATAGCCACTAAAACTATTTTGAAGGAATACCCACTTGCTAGGTATTATTATGCTCTAATGCTAAAAGGCAACGGCAAATATGAAGAAGCGCAGACGCAGTTTGAACAGTTCCGCTCTGAGTATAAGGATTATAGTTTAGAGGCTGAAGTTTATAAGGAAAAGGCCAAACAAGAGGCGCTTGGCTGTGAAGTAGCTTTGCATGAAATGAGCAAACCTCAGAGAGATTATGAATTCGAGCCTATACCTCCTCCGGTAAACACTCCATATTCTGAGTATGCTCCGGTCATCAATATCAATGATACGATCATTGTTATTACTTCTTCCAGAATTGAGGAAGGTGGGAAGGAGTTTGGCATGCTCGGCGGAGGATTTAGTAACATTTATAGATTCGAAAAAACGGAAGATGGCTGGGTGAAAAAGGGCAATGAAGATAACTTTGACATAGTGAACTCTAAGTTCAATGAAAGTGCAGGAAGCTTTAATGGTGATTTCACCAAGTTTTACTTTACCCGTTGCGATGAACGCATAGTAGTAGATGGCAATGAAGAGTTTAACTGTGCGATTTATGTTACCAAACTTGCCAATGGGAAATGGGGAAAACCCGAAAAATTAAATGAAAACATTAACATGAAAGGGGAGTGGAATGCGCAACCGTCTGTCTCTCCTGAAGGCGACGCCATGTTTTTTGTGTCCAAAAGGCCAGGAGGGTTAGGTATGCACGATATATGGTACAGCACTTCTAGTGGTAAAGACGATTGGGGGCCAGCCGTTAATATGGGCGAAGGTATTAATACGATGTTTATTGATATGTGCCCTAGGTATTATCCAGATGAAAAAGTTATGTTTTTTTCTTCTAATGGACACCAAGGTTTTGGCGGCTTAGATATTTTTATGGTAAGTGAAGACGTGTTCTTTGAAGATGATTCGGTTAAAGTTAAAAACGTTGGCCTGCCTTTCAATTCTAATAGAGATGATTTCTACTATGTAATGGGGGAGAAAAAAGGATACATTGCTTCTAATAGGGAAGGCGGTGCCGGTGGTGATGATATTTACACATTCAATTTATTTAGTAATGAGACCCTTGTTGCTTATGTGGATCAGGACTCTGTAGGAACAGCTAAGAGTATATCTATTTTAGGTACAGTGTTGCAAGCAGAAGATAAGAGCCCTGCGGCTGATGTAGAGGTAGCGCTTACGAACGAAAGGAGTGAGAGGATTAAGTCCACTAGTACGGATGATGATGGTAAGTTCCGATTCGAAAACTTGCCTTCAGACCAGAACTATAAGGTGTTATTGGACGAAGAAGAAGAGGAAGAAGGCAAATCTGTCAAAAATGCAGTGAAAGTGACCACGGAGGTAGAGTATGTTGTGAAAGATGTGCATGTGAAAAAGTCTGACCAAGAAGCTACTAAAACTTTATTTGAGAATATTTATTTTGATTTTGATAGCTATGCCCTTCGACCAGAGGCTAAAAGGACTTTAAACGAACTCGTTGAATATTATAAGCAGTACCCTGAAATTCAGATTGAAATGAATGCCAATACGGATGCCATTGGCTCAGGAGATTATAACAAAATATTGTCAAAGAAACGTGGTACGGCTGCTCGGGAATATTTGATTTCTAAAGGTGTTGAAAAAAGTGCCATTGTGGTGAATGCTATGGGGCTTAACAACCCTATTGCTCCAAACAATAGCCCTGTTGGCAGGCAGTTGAACAGAAGGGTTGAGTTTTCAATAATAGGAGGGCCTGGCTTTGAGGCCTCTACTATGGCTTATGTTATTGAGCCTAGGTCAACTATAGAAAAAGTTGCCGAGAAATTTAACATGACAGTAGACGAAATTAAGGAGCTGAATGACTTGAAGGGTAGTGACATAAAAGCTTTTCGGCCTTTGAGGGTGAAAAGATCTGAAGATTCAGACATTATAGCCCCTGTTACTATGCATGCCATCAGTCCTTCTACCAGGGCTAGGATGAATATTAACTCGGATGATCTTATGCATGCGCCTGCAGAAAATGTATATATAGTTTTGCCTAGCAATACGCTTTTCTCTATTGCAAGGCTGTACGGGCTGAGTGTAGAAGAGTTGAAGAAGATGAACAATCTAGCTTCTGACAACTTGGTTATAGGTCAACGTTTGAAGGTCAAAACAGGCGAGGTCGATCAAAAAGATGTTGATTCGGGGAGGTTGTATATAGTTCAAAAAGGAGACAAAATTGAGACAATTGCACAGCGTTTTGGCCTCTCTGCTACAGATTTGATCAAGATGAACCAGATGGATCTGTATAGGCTTCGTCCAAACATGGTGCTACAGGTGAAGAAGTAGCGAAGGGGTTATACCCCCTTCATACGTGCTACTTTTAGAATACCCGCGACACTCATACTATCAGTGATCTGGTTGTTCATGACCATATCTACAGCTTCCGAAAGATGCACTTTCTTTATTTCTAGCTGTTCAGTATCGTCAAATTCGGTTTCGCCTTCTGTCAACTCTTCGGCCAGATAAATAAGCCCTTCTTCATTGGTGACGGAGTTTGAAGTATGAAATCTTTGAATAAAAGTCCATTTAGCTGCTGAAAATCCCGTTTCTTCTTTTAGCTCTCTTTTGGCTGATTCTAATGGGTCAACCTCTAAAGGCCCACCACCTTCTGGTATTTCCCAAGAGTACTCTTTTAACGGATAGCGGTATTGTCCTATAAGGTAAGTGTAATTGTCTTTATCTATAGGGACAACGCCAATGGCTTTGTTCTTAAACTGGACAACGCCATATATCCCTTCACCGCCGTTTGGGTTCAATACCTGGTGCTCGTGAACACTAATCCATGGGTTTTCATAAATTGGTTTAGTGGACAAAGTGGTCCATGGATTTAAACTTTCATCTATCATTTGTACAAATTTTTTTAGAATTCCTGTTTTTTTAATCAGGCTTAAACCTGAAATATGCAATAGAACTTAACTTCAAATCAGTCGCTTCGCTCACATTTGTGTCTTAACCATAGTGCGCTGCTATGCCTGGTGACTCAAACGTGATTTATTGGCATTTTGCTCCTTGTGACGAAATCTATCGGTATAATTCAGGTTAAACTAGCTTTTCAGCAGCTTTTCATGCTTTCTTGTGCAGAAAAGCATGTGTTTTAGAATCTAACAAAATTATTTGCCCGAAAGTTGATGATTTTAATTCGAAAAAATACTAAAAGAAGGAAATTTTCATTAGTTTTTCAGGTTAATTAAGGATAATTTTATTTTAAATTACTAATCATTTTAATCTTACAAATGCTTAGATCCTTCCATACGAAAGGTTTTAAAGAAGCGGGTCTCGACGAAGCAGGAAGAGGTTGCCTAGCTGGGCCTGTTGTTGCTGCCTATGTGATTTTGCCTCCAGATTATTCTCACCCTTTATTGACAGACTCAAAGAAGTTGTCAAAAAAGTTGCGGGAAACCCTTCGTGAAGAAATAATTAAAGAAGCTATAGAATATCATGTTTCAGAGGTGTCCAGTGAAGTGGTCGATGAAATAAATATTCTAAACGCTTCATTTTTGGCTATGCATCAAGCTTTGGACAATCTGAAGTGCCGACCTGATTTGTTATTGATAGATGGAAATAGGTTTAAAGCTTATAAAAACTTTCACCACGAATGTATTGTGGAAGGGGATTCTAAGTTCTTCTCCATTGCAGCAGCTTCTATTTTGGCAAAAACGTATCGCGATGACCTAATGACAAAGTTTGCGGAAGAGTTCCCTGTATATGGCTGGCATACCAATATGGGTTATGCGACCAAAAAACATATCGCAGCCATCAAAGAACATGGTATTACCCCTCTTCACCGTAAGTCTTTTACTTTGTTTTCTACACAGCTTGACTTATTTAAAAACACTCCATAAGAATTTTAGTTTTTTTATTTTCTACTAATTTTCTACTTTTATAATTATATTTAGAATGGACAACAAAGAAATCGATCTGAAAAAGACTGCTTTACATGATGTACATGTAGAATTGGGCGCTAAAATGGTACCTTTTGCAGGGTTTTCTATGCCTGTTAAATATGCTTCCGAGTTGGAAGAGCATTTTGCTGTACGCGATAAAGCAGGAATTTTTGATGTATCGCATATGGGCGAGTTCTTTGTGTCTGGGCCAGAATCTTTGGATTTTCTTCAGAATGTCATTTCCAATGATGTTTCCCGCCTCCATACTGGCAAAATTCAATACGCTTGCTTGGTCAATGAAAACGGAGGTATTGTTGATGACCTGCTGGTTTATAAAATGGCTGAAAACGAATATATGCTAGTAGTCAATGCGGGAAATATAAGTAAAGACTTTTCTTTCCTAACTGACAATAAGCCCGCCTCTGTGGACCTTGTTGACAAATCGGATACACTATCTTTGTTGGCTGTACAAGGGCCTAAAGCTACTGAAATTCTTCAAAAACTTACTGAGATAAAACTTGAAGAAATCCCTTACTATAGTTTTGTAAAGGGGGCTATAGCGGGTATTGATAATGTTATAATTTCAGCTACCGGATACACCGGCGCAGGTGGTTTTGAACTATATGTTTCTAATGAATCTGCTGTAAAGCTTTGGAAGGAGGTAGTTAATGCAGGAAAACCTGAGGGGGTAAAGCCGTGTGGTTTAGGTGCCCGTGATACTTTGCGCCTTGAAAAAGGCTTTTGTTTGTATGGAAACGATATAGATGAAACCACCTCTCCCCTGGAAGCTGGCCTAGCTTGGGTTACCAAATTCAATAAAGACTTTCTCGCTAAAGATAGCCTTTTGGCACAGAAGGAGCAGGGGGTTAAAAGAAAGTTGGTTGGATTTAAGATGATGGAAAGGGGCATTCCTCGGAAAGGCTATGAAATATGCAGTAATGATGGAAATGTGATTGGCCAAGTAACTTCTGGTAGCCAATCGCCTGTTTTGTCTGAAGGAATAGGGTTAGGCTATGTTGAAACAGCCTATGCTAAAGCTGATACAGAAATTTCTATAGGTGTGAGAAATAAGCTTTTAAAGGCCAAGGTTGTCAAGTTGCCTTTTGTGAATTAATTATTGATAAGGAAGATATATGCGTAATATTGATGTTTGCCTTACCCCTGAATTATTGCATTTATATGATGTAAAAGGGAAAGTTGTTGTTGTTGTTGATGTGCTTCGGGCAACTTCTTGCATGGTTTCTGGAATTGCTCATGGTGTTGAAAAGATTATACCAGTAGCAACTTTGGAAGAGTGTTTGGCTTGGAAAAGCAAAAACTTTATAACAGCGGCAGAGCGTGATGGTAAAAAAGCGGAGGGCTTTGATATAGGCAACTCCCCTTTTAGTTATATGGATCCCTCGTTGTCGGGTAAGACTGTCGTGGTGACTACTACCAATGGTACGCTTGCTATAACTAAATCAGCAGGTGCTTCTGAAATTATTGCAGGGGCTTTCCTCAACAAATCTGCTGTTGTTCAATACCTAGAAAATCAACCTAACGATGTTTTGGTATTGTGTGCCGGCTGGAAAGGAAAGGTCAACCTCGAAGATACACTTTTTGCAGGGGCTGTAGTAGAGGGGCTTCAGGATTCTTTCTTTGCAGACAATGACGCTGCAATGGCTGCGCTATCTTTGTATAAGCTTGCTAAGCAAAACTTAAATGGCTTTTTGGCAAATTCATCGCATGCTAGAAGGTTGAAAAAGCTGAACATTAAAAAAGATATTGAATTCTGCTTGACGGAAGACCTATATTCCGTGGTACCGGTCATGGATAATGGATGCCTTGTTTGTTCTCCTTTGACTGAGGTTAAAGAAACTGCTGAGTAAGATTATAATAACTTGTTCTCTATGGCCCTCTTGGTATAAGTATACTAAGAGAGCTTTGTTTTTTCAATCAGTGGTTATACTTATAGCCAAAGCTCCTCTATGCTTGGTCAGGAAAATACGCAGATTTCTTTGCATGATCTGGATTAAATTTTTGCAAGCAAAACACTTTTTTACTGATCAGCTTCGTTGATTTGCTGTGCGTTTGCGTTTGATCGTCTGTTTTTTGGCTTATATGAAATTTATTAAGGGAGATGTGCCAAAAAATTAGAATAGGTGTATGAAATAAGTGCTACAGATAAAATTTTTTATATGAATTATATTTAAGTTTGTCCCTGTGGTTATATTGACCTTATATTTCCTATATTGCTATTTACTCTTTTGAACATGAAAGTTATTTATACCCTGTTAATGCCTTGCATAGTTGTGTTTGTAATTATGTCTTCTTCTTGTCAAAGGGAAAACATGTTTATAGACGAGAATATGGCAGGGCGTGTAGAGATATCAGCCTCATCCACCTCTAATACGATTTCCTTGAGATGGCCCAAGGTTAATAAGGCTAATTGGTACAGAATCGAATATGCTGCGCCAGGCGAACCGCCAGAGGTTGTTAGTAGCTTTCAGGACAATGTGAATGACCCTGTCAGGTATACTATTTTTAATTTAAAGCCAAACACAACTTATAAGATTAAAGTAGAGGGGCGTGAAGAAAGAGATACTGGCAGCCAAGTAAGAGGGTCTGGTACTAAAGAAGTGACTACAAAGGAAGAGTAATCTTTGTAATTAAACTAGGATTAATGCAAAAGAAAGTTCTAAGGCATATTTCAGGTTAAATATCCGAGAGTAAAGTTCTAAGGCCAGGTCTTTTGGAGCCCTGGCCGATTTTATTTGCCCCAAATATAACGAGCTTTTCTTCTTTAAAATACTTGGGCTTAACCTGTTGCTGATGAATTAGTAAGGTTATAGCTTTTTGTTTTTACGATGCTTTTTGCCAAACATTTTCAATTTGTCCTTAAAGCTGTAGTTGTAATCTTTGGCGTTTTCCGGTTTCTTTTCATGAAACGCTGCTCTTTTTAGGCCTTCCGTGTTTTCCCCGCTAGCTTTACTTTCTTTTTTACGCTTATTGCTATGTGGGTCTCCTTCTATAATTAGGCCTAGCGGTAAATCTTCTAAAGCAAACTTGTGGCCGGTAAGTTGTTCCGCTTTTTTTACTAGAATAAGTTCAATGTCTGTAGTAAATATCAATGACAGCTTGTCCTGGCTATCATCATTTGCCAGTATTCTTTTAACAAGAACATCAGGGTTTTCAGGAAGATCGAAATGTAAGATTACTGGAAAGTGACTAGCTTCCATGTCTTCTTCAGCTTCGTTTGCTATAAGCAGCACTCGTACTTCAGGAGATTGTAAAAAGTCTTCTATATAATCAAAATAGGTATTTGCTGAACCAGAAGGCCTAAACATGGCAACTTCACCTGGAATTCGTCGTGACAGGCTTTTGTACAGGTTTTCAGTAGTAGTTCTTGTGTTGGCAAATACGGCGACTTTATTGAAAATATCTGCATCTGCCATTAATAGGTTCAGGAGGTTTAGTTTAGTTTTGTAGTTAGGTACCTGATAAACTACCTGATTGATAATATCTAGCTTCTCCTCTGGCTCTTCTTCTGATTCAATTACTGTTGGAACATTGAGCAAGGGTTCGGTGATTTTATTTAGTTTGTCGTGAATGACTTCTGTGAAAACCAGCTTTTGGCACTTTCGCATACTTTCGTGAAGCTGTAAAATCTGGGTTTTAAAGCCTTGCTTTACATGTTTTTCTGCATCTTCCAAAATATACATTTGGAGTTTGTTCAGGTTGATGCCAGATGTATAATAGATAGCCTGGATCCTATCTGGCGTGCCAATAACGATATCTACTCCGTCTGCTATGTCATCACGCTGGCTTTCTATGCTATATCCTGCATATAGCGCTAGCACCCTGAGGTTGCTGTTTTTCCCAAGCACGCTAAATTTTTCTTCTAGCTCTAGGCCTGTTTCTTTGTCTGGTACCAATATCAATGCTCTGGGAGCTTCCTCAAAAGCATAATTAAGTTTTTTCAGGACAGCTAAAACTAATAAAGTGGATTTTCCGCACCCTTCTGGCCCTACAATGATTAGGTCTTGACCACCCATAATTCGTGAAAGGCTTTTTTCTTGGATTTCTTTTGGTGACTGAAATCCTGCGTCTTCCATTGCTTTTGTTAGCTGCTTGTTTAATTTTAGTTTATCCAGTGACACGGTTTTTGGTATTGGTTTTATCCAAAGTTACAAAACTTCTGCCTGTAAAAATCTAAGGTGGCAACATTTCTGGTCAGAAGATGTTTTTATTAGTAATTTTTGTTAAACCTGGAATATGTATTAGATTTCGTTATGAGGGGCAAAAGAACAAATAATCAGCGTATTTGGTTTGCAAAGCATAGTGGTTCTATGGTTAAAAACCAAATGCGAGCGAAGCGTCTGATCTGAAGTTGTTTTGCCACGCAATATAAAGTTCTAATGCATATTTCAGGTTAAAAATATAATCTGTATAAATAAATGAAAGAACTAGGAATTGGCTCTCGTATTCAGCACCCTTCATATGGCGAGGGGGTAATTTTCGCTTCACGTTTCAGGGTATATAAGGTTAGCTTTCTTGAAAAAGGGGTGCAGGAAATAGATAAGGATGATGAAATAGAAGTTATTGAAAGTGTTAACGAAGGAGAGTATATAACTGTTAAGGATGTTCAGTTGATGATGACTGATATCCTCGAAAAATGGGCTGACATTACTGAAGTGGTGAAATTGGGGGAACGTTGGTACAAAGGTAAACTGATCCTTCAGCCCTTTGATGAAAAATTAGCACCTAAAGAAATTCCTATTGAAACTTTTTTTCATAAAATCACGATGCTTCGGGATAGGTTGAGGGTGCTCGAACAAAAAATTAATAGCCACAAAAACTTAAACGCTGAAGAAAAGGTGGATATGCAGCAGTATATCACCAGGATTTATGGCAGCCTTACGACTTTTAACGTTTTGTTTAAATATAAAGAAGACTACTTCGTAGGTCAAAAATCAGAATGAGATTGATATAAAGCAAAAGCTGGCGGTTTCCATCGCCAGCTTTTAAGCTAATGCTTGTTAAGCGTCTCAAGTATGACATTGTGCTATGCGCTTACATGAGACATACTTTGTGAGCTTATCTTATGCTAGGGCCTGCTGAAAAAGTCACAAGTGTGCAAGATATGCATGGCCTTACATGAAGACGTATTGGAATACTTCGAATGTAAGGCCATAAAGTAGATTGTGCGCTTGTGGGTAGCCCAAAAAAAGTATTGGGTTAAAGCTTTTCAATTTACTGTGCACGGAAAAATAAGAAATAACAGAAAAACCCTTGCACCTATACCTCCTAATTTTTATACAAATATAAACAGATCAATGTTTTGGGCGTTTTTCAGCGCGCCCTATGCTACCAATAATCCTTTAGTCTGTCTTTCTACAAGTGTGGCATAATAGCCATTCTCGTTTAGTAAGTCTTTATGAGTTCCTGTTTCTATAATCTTACCGTTTTTGAATACCACAATTCTATCCGCATTGACCACTGTAGCCAGTCTATGGGCTATAATAAAGGTAGTTCGTCCTTTTATAAGCCTGTCCAAGGCCTCTTGGACCTTCGCTTCCAGTTCCGCGTCTAGTGCAGAAGTAGCTTCGTCCAAGATCAGGATAGGCGGGCTTTTGAGCAAGGCGCGTGCTATGGCTATTCTTTGCCTTTCTCCGACAGAAAGTCCATTGCCTTTTTCGCCTAATATAGTATTGTAACCATCTTCCATTTTCATAATAAACTCATGGGCGTTGGCGGCAATGGCTGCTTCAATAATTTCTTTGTCTGAAGCATTCGGGCGGCCGTAAGCAATGTTATTTTTTATGCTGTCATTAAACAGCAGTGCATCTTGCATGACCACACCTGTTTGCTTTCTTAATGCTTGCTGCTTCAACGTGCGGACATCCATGCCGTCTATTTCAACCGTTCCTTCTTGAGGGTCATAAAAACGTTGTAGCAGTGCCATTAAGGTCGATTTTCCAGATCCGGAAGGGCCTACAATGGCTACACATTCTCCAGGTTTTACATGCAGGTTTATCCCGTTCAATAGCTTTTCACATCCTTTATAATTGAAATGTATATGGCTAAATTTCACTTCTCCTTTAAATGGCCCAGGCTCTATAGCGTTAGGGGCATCTCCGAGGTGGTCTTGGGTGTCAAGTATATTAAAGATATGCTCTAGGGAAACCTTTGCCGTTTGAGTAGTTTTATAAATGCCTGTCAGTCCTTGCACAGGGCCAAAAAGTCCCCCAACATAGCCTAAGAAGGCCATTAAAGTTCCTATTTGAAATTCGCCTTTGATAACAAAATAACCTCCTAGGGCAATGGCTGAAATACGGGCCATGGTCACCACAATATTTTGAAAGGCTCCTATGCGGCTGTCAAAACCAACACCTTTTACTACCCGGTCATTAGCCTCATCTACATCTTGCAAGAAACGTTTTTTCTCATAGTCTTCCATGGCAAAACTGCGGACAGTAACAATTCCTGAAAGCACTTCATTGAACCTGGAGTATATTTTTCCCCATCGGTTCATCAAGAACCTTTCCCGTTCGGTTTGAGAAGGTGCTGCATAGGCTGCAATAATAGTGGGCAGTGGGGCAAAGGCCAGGACCAAAATAGTCATACGCCAATCGAGCTGGATCATAATGACGATGGCCATGACCAAATACGCCAATGCTGGCAATACGTTAAAAGCAATTTCTGATATGGCAGTGATAAAGCCTTGTATGCCTCTTTCCAGTTTGGTCATAACAGACCCAACCCCTTCTTTGCGGTGGGCGTCTAATGGAAGGCGGTGTATTCTTTCTACTGTTGCTCCCAGCAGACCATAGTGGATATTAATTCGTGTACGCCAAGTTAACCAATTGCTTAACCCTGAAAAGGTTTCTTTTAATAAGCTCAGTGCTAGTAATCCACCGATGCCCATGGCTACTTGGGTTAAGGCTTGGCTTTCTGTTCCTAAATTATCAAAAATATGCTTTATAATAAGCGGCTCTGCTACACCGCTTGCTGCGACCAACAGTGTAAGCGTTATTATACCAATGACTGTCCTCTTCTGAGGTTTTGCATAACTTAATGCCCGAAGAAGTTGTTTGGTAGCGGTTTTGGAAGTCGTTTGTTCTTTTCTCATCTGGATGGATGAATGCTTATTATGAAAAGAAAAACCGGGGCTTGGAAAAGTTAGTTCTGTAAAATGCGGTTTTTTATAAGAATACTTTGGGATTTACAACGCCTCGTTTGATAACGGAGGTTCTAGATAGGGGCCTGCTGAAAAAATCACAAGTGTGCAAGATAGGCATGGCCTTACATGAAGACGTATTGGAATACTTTGAATGTAAGGCCATAAAGTAGATTGCGCGCTTGTGGCTAGCCCAAAAAAAGTATTGGATTAAAAGTCTCTCAATTTACTGTGCACGGTAAATTAAGAAATAACCGAAAAAACCTTGCACCTATCCCTCATAATTTTTACACAAATATAAATAAGTCAACATTTTGGGCGTTTTTCAGCGCGCCCTAAATGGTCCAACGGTCATTTACTAATGCTACCACATATAGGTTGCCTTCATAAGCCTCTACAACAACTCTTAAGCTTCTCCAATCCATTCCTCCAAATTCAGGGTTGAAACCGGCAAAATGGTATTCTGTAAACACTGCATTTGGAAAAACTTCTTCTATGTTATTGACCGTATTCCCTTGGCCAATTTGTTCGTTAAAAGCTACTTTTTCAGCGTTCATGAAATTTACCGGGTACAGGTGTTCTTCATAATACTCCCTGAAGTTCATACGGATTGGTTCCCCTGTGCCATCTTCATATCCCCAGGTCAAGGTGCGTGTTGTGTCGGTCCAGAATGCCTCAGGGCCACCAGGACGCATTTGAACCGCTGTTGATGTGTCTATATACGTGTAGGGCGAGAAAGTAATTCCTTTTGTTGGATGGATATGGTAAAGTAGTTGTCGCCACTTTTGTCCGTGTATATACCTTGTTACATGGTTGGTAAAAAGAATTACTTGAGAAGAATCGTCTAAGTTGACATCTGTTGTTTGTTGCTGTGGTCTTGGGGCACAAGATATTCCGAAAATCAGTAGTAGTACAAGGGCGGTGACGAATTTCATATAGATAAGGCTATCGACTTGCTTGCATTTATTCGGTGAGATATTTGTAGTTTTTCGCGCAGTTTAGCTATCGCAATGTGTCAGCTTACTCTTTGCTAAAAAAAAGTGTTTTAACAAAAAAGGCTGCCAATACTGACAGCCTTTTATTATACTTTTAATTTGTAAATCCATCCAAACTTGTCTTCAGCCTGGCCTAGTTTCATATCGTTTAACGTATCGTTCAATTTATTAGAAAGCTCCCTTTTTGATGTATCAGGAAGATAATAATCTTGACCATTATGGTGGATCATTGCTATGTGTGTAATGGTAGCAGCGGTTCCGGTTCCAAACGCATCGTTTAAAGTTCCGTTTCTGTGCGCTTCCAACACTTCATCAATACTTACTTTACGCTCCTCTACTTTTACGCCCCAGTCTTTAGCTAGCTGTATCACACTGTCTCTTGTGATGCCAGATAAGATAGAGGTAGAGAGTGGAGGGGTAACAAGCGTGTCGCCAATTAGGAACATGACATTCATTGTTCCTGACTCTTCAAAGTATTTATGCTCTTTGCTGTCTGTCCACAGTAATTGGTGAAAACCTTTTTCGCCGGCAAGTTTTGCAGGCAAAAGAGACGCTGCATAATTACCGCCCGATTTTGCAAATCCAATTCCCCCTTCTGCTGCCCTAACAAAATTAGTTTCTACCAACACTTTTACACTGCCTTTGTAGTAGCCAGATACCGGAGATGTGAATATAATAAACTTATAGGTTCTGGATGGTCTAACTCCTATATACTCATCGGAGGCATACATAAAAGGTCTTAGGTATAAAGAGCACCCTTTTTGGTTAGGGATCCATGCATGGTCAAGCTTCAATAGCTCTGCTAGTCCGTCCATGAATACATCTTCAGGTATTTCGGGCATGCACAGGCGTTCTGCAGAGCGGTTAAAACGCTTATGGTGATCTAAAGGGCGAAAAATGACTATATCGCCGTTGTCATCCTTATATGCTTTCAGGCCTTCAAAAACAGTTTGTCCATAATGCAGGACAGATGTTGCAGGACTCATGTTTATATTTCCGAAAGGAGATATTTTGGGGTTTTGCCACTCACCGTTGGCATAATCTACGGTCAGCATATGGTCGGCATATACTGCTCCAAATTCCAGATTGCTGAAATCTGTTTCCTTTAACCGCGAGCCGGACGTCTTTTGGATCTCTATATTTAAAGCCATTGTTGTATAATAATTAGTCTGATAGACCTGAAATGCTAAGTTTTTGTAAAATTATGTATTTATAAACCTAAAACAAACAGGAAAGAGTTGTGTTTAACGCTATTTTTTTATATTTTTTGAAATGTCTCATTTTTTGCCAGACAATAATTGTTTAATGGTATTAATTCTCTTTTCTAATACGTAATAATTATGCTTGGGTATGTAATGTAATGCAATAGTTTTTGGGAAAACAGGAATTTTTTAAGGGTTTCTGAAAATGTAGTAATTTGCGGTTCAAATTAGACAATCAATAAGCTGAAATCTCAATCATGACAATTAGTGGATTTACGATGGCCAAAAATGCGACTAAACTGTATTTTCCGATAAAGGAGTCAATACTTTCCATACTTCCAATTGTAGATGAATTCATAGTAGCACTTGGCGACTGCGACGAAGACGACAAGACAAGGGATGAAATATCCTCTATTTTATCTCCTAAAATTAAGATTATTGACACGGTATGGGATACCAGAAAATTTCCTCGAAGTACAGAGTTGGCTCGCCAAACCGATATAGCCCGAAAGGCATGCAAGGGTGACTGGTTGTTTTACCTGCAGAGCGATGAGGTGGTTCATGAAAAGGACTTAGAAATTATTAAGAATAGATGCGCTGAATTTCAACATGATGATGAAGTAGAGGGACTTCTTTTTGATTACAAACATTTTTGGGGAGATTATGACCACTACCATAATGCTCATGGTTGGTATCCTTCAGAAATTCGTGTCATAAAAAATAGACCAGATATAAGGCCATGGCGAGATGCACAGTCGTTTCGGAAAATACAAGATTTTAAAGAAGGGGACTGGCATGAATACTACCGTAAAGAAGGAACAGAGAAACTCAAAGTAGTCCGGGCTGGTGCAGATATCTACCATTATGGATGGGTTCGTCCGCCAGAAGTGATGACTAGCAAAAAAGTAAATCACGATAGCTTACACCATGGCTCTGACAAAGGTCAGGTGATGAATCAGGCTACCCCTCTGGAATTTGACTACGGTCCATTAAATAAACTTCCTGTTTTTCATGGAAGCCATCCCGTAGCAATGAAGGACAAGATAAATGAGCTTTACTGGAAATCAAGCCTTCAGTATAAAGGCAACGTCCGGCAAGGACGTAATTTACATAAGCATGAAAAACTGAAAAACCGGCTAACGACTTTTATTGAACAAAAGGTTTTAGGTGGAAAGCAGATCGGTACATTTAAGAATTATTGTCTATTGAAAAAGAAGTAAAGCCTCATATATACAAGGCCTACTTGAGTTTTTCATTGTTCTTATGCCTTTCTTTGTCTCTAATGCTTTTCTTTGCAAGGTTTTTTTCCAGTGCATCGGTTAGGTTAACTCCTGTCTGGTTGGCCAGGCAGATAAGTACAAACATTACATCAGCCATTTCGTCACTGAGGTTTTTGTCTTTGTCACTTTCTTTTAATGACTGCTCACCGTATTTTCGTGATATAATCCTTGCAACTTCTCCCACTTCTTCTGTGAGGATAGCCATATTGGTTAGCTCATTGAAGTAACGGACACCTGTAGTGTTTATCCATTCATCAACTTTTTTCTGTGCTTCTTCAATAGTCATTATTAAATCCTGTTTTTAGAATCAATTATTATAGTTACGGGGCCATCATTGGTAAGGGATACTTTCATGTCTGCCCCGAATTCTCCCGTTTGTACATTTTTACCTAAGTTAATAGATAAGATATTAACAAATTGCTCATAGAGTGGGATGGCAATCGGTGGCGGAGCTGCATTGGTGAAAGATGGCCGGTTGCCTTTTTTTGTACTGGCATGAAGGGTAAATTGGCTGACCACAATTATTTCGCCTTGTATATCTTTTACCGAAAGGTTCATTTTGCCCTCTTTATCAGAAAAGATACGCATTTGTACAATTTTCTTGCTTAGCCATACTATATCATCCTCAGTGTCTTCATGGGTAATGCCCAGAAGGATGAGCAAGCCATTGTTTATCCTGCTTTTGATTTTTTTATCAATTAATACCGAAGCTTCTGAAACTTTTTGTAGAACCGCAATCATTATTTAATATTTTTGTAATAAGATTTCATGCCTAGGTAAATCTACTAATTTTCTTAGTAGCCCTAAAACAACACAAAAATTTAAACATGGAAAAGGACTCCAGTTTTAAAAAATTAATAAAATATATACTTGTCGGCTTTGCTGTAGCGGTTGTAGTTTTTTTTATAAAATTTTTACCTTCTGACTCAGATGGGCCCGAAGAAAAACTATATGCCTTGGTTCCGTCTAGTGCCATACTGGTGTATGAGAATATCTTATTCGAAGCGGAAGATAGTTTAGTGACCCCAGCGTTAGAAAATGTTCATCAGGTGATGCTTCTGGATGGGCTGAAGAAAAAGGTTATAGGTTTAGATTCATTGATTGCAGATCAAGACTTAAGTTCTCTTTGGGGATCTGAGAAAGTTTCTGCCGCCATGTTTCCTAACGGGAGATACCAATGCAGCTACCTTTTGTATGTCCCCGCTAAAAGTAAGCGGAAGGGCTTGCCTGGAATGATAAAAAACAGTGGGTTGAAGATTAAAAAAAGGAAGTATAAGGGAGTTTACCTTTCTGAAGTAATTGACCCTGATGGAGAGCCTGCGGTGGCATATGTAACAATAGGGGATTATATTGTTTTAGGGGACGCTCCTTCTTTGCTTGAAGATGTTATACGTGTGTATAAAGGGGAGGCTTCTTCTTTTAGTAAAATAAGAAAAAAGGCGGAGCGGCATGCCATACATGCAAGCTCGGGCGCTGTATTGGTTAACTATGATGCCCTGCCTTCCTACTTTTCTTCTTTTGCTAATAATAAAGGGGCTGAGACCTTTCAGGGGTTGAAAGATTTGGCAGCATTTGCCGTGTTGGATATGACTTTTCGGGAAGATGAGGTTCTGATGAATGGATTTACCGATGTAGCCGGCAACGAGTTCTTGAATGTATTTAATGAACAACGCCCTGTATCTCCAGATTTTGTCAACTATGTATCCAACCAATCTGCAGTGGTCTACTTTTGGGGGTTTAGTGATGGCGGACGGTTTATGAACGCATTGTATGATCACTGGAGTGTGAAAAATCAGGCCGATCAAACTGCCCGTTGGGACTCTGTTAGTCTAAATTATAATTTAGAAGGGCTATATCATGGCCTTGCCAACCTGGCAGGAATTGCCTATTTGGAGCCTTCCAATCCATCTAAGTCAGAACGGGTTGTTTATTTGAAAGCTAAAGAAGCTGACACGTATTTAAAAAAACTGAGAAAACTCGCCGGTGATACTGTTTCTAACCCCGAAACTTTCAAAGGGCATAAGATTTTCCTTTTAGAGCGTGCAGAAATCCCGAGCCTGCTTTTCGGGAATCCAATGAAGGGATTTGGCTCTTGTTATGCCACTATATGTGGCGATTTTGTCGTTTTGGCGGAAAATGCTAAAAATCTTAAGAAGCTTATTTCTGATATAGATGATGAAAATGTCTGGGGCAAAACAATAAGGTTCAATAAACTGGTCGAAGAAACTTTGTCTGGTTTTAATATGTTTTTTAGCATGAATATTTCTGCATCTAAAAACTTTATGAAGCATTATGCTGCAGAGCATGTTAAGGCGAAGTTGGAAAATGACCCTTCGTTCAAAAAGAACGATTTGCTTTCCGTACAGCTAAGCCGGGCAGGAGATAGCTATATTACCAGTTTGGCCTTGCATTTAAATAGTGGAGAAAGTGAAGAACTGCCTCCAACATTGGTTTCTGCCGAAAAGGAGCTCAAAATTGAAGAGGGGCTTTTAGCAGGGCCGTTTACTTTTTCTAATGGAATCGCTTGGCAGGACAGTACTGGAAAACTGTATTTTAGAAAAAATAAAAACACCTATAGGATAGATTCCTTGCCAGAGGTCAAAATGATGGTTTCTGCTGATCTTGATGGAAATAGCATTGATGATTTTATTTTCATAGCCGGAACGGAGGTTTTTGCTTGTGATCAAAAGCTTAATTTAAAAGAAGGTTTTCCTGTTAAAGCTCCTGAAGATATTAGGTTGCATACGCTTTCACTCTTAGATTACAACAACTCTGGGAATTATAGGATTTCTGTTTCTGATATTTCCGGAAACGTAATGCTCATTGACCGCAAAGGAAAAATTCTGGCTCCATGGGACCCTGCTGAGTTTGACTACCGCCTTGCCTGTCCGGTAAAGCATATTCGGATAAAAGGTAAGGATATGATTGTAGTACTTACAGAAAACGGCAAGCTTCATGTGACTAACCGCAGGTCTGAGCCTTATCCAGGATTTCCTGTAGATTTAAAAGCTATCGTAAAAAGTCCATTTTATATTAATGAAGGCACTAGTTTTAATTCTACCATAATCAACATATTGTCAGACAAAGGTGAGTTTTTTAGTATAGATATGACCGGCAAGGTTAAAAAGAGAAAGCAATTGGTTCGTTTGTCGCCGGAGTCTACCTTCAAGCTCCGCCCTGATTTTAATGGAAAAGGTTATAAAATTTTTAGGCAGACACGTACGCAGTTAGACTTTCTTGATCAGCAAGGTGATCTGATGGTAGACCTTCAGGGCTTTAGTGGCTATGGCTTGCAAGTAGAATATATCAATGCTGGGTCGTCGAGAGAAGCTGTGATAGTTATGGACAAAGGAAACAACAGGCTGTACGTATTCTCTCTTTCAGGAAAGAACCTTACACATGACCTGGCAATCAATAGCCGTAGGTTACAAAGTGGATCGCCCATTTTGGGTAGGGGGATTATTTTTTACAAAGAGTATGATGGTGTAATAGAACAGGTTATGGTTTCCGACATTCCTTGATGTCAGACGTGCTTTAACTTATTTTGCACCTGAAGGTTATTTAAAAAATATGGTATTTTTTATAACCTCAGGCAAATGGCACTTCAAGAAGTTAAGAGACTTAAAGATTGTAAGGAAAATAATCCCTGGAAAATATGGGGGCCTTATTTGACAGAAAGACAATGGGGAACTGTACGGGAAGATTATAGTTCTAATAGTTCGGCTTGGGATTTTATTACCCATGACATGGCCAGAAGTAAAGCCTACCGCTGGGGTGAAGAAGGAATAGCTGGCATATCAGACCATAAATCTCTAGTATGTTTTGCAGTGGCTTTGTGGAATGGGAAAGACCCTATTCTGAAAGAACGGCTTTTCGGGCTTGCTGGGCCTGAAGGCAATCATGGTGAAGATGTCAAAGAAATTTACTATTACCTGGACAGTTCGCCTACTCATTCTTATATGAAAATGCTTTACCGCTACCCTCAAGCGGAATTTCCTTATGCTGCACTTAAAAATGTGAACAGGCATAGGAGCAAGAAGGAAATGGAGTATGAAATATATGATACAGGTGTATTTAATAAAAACCGTTTTTTTGATGTTCATACAGAATATGCCAAGGCCGACCCTCACGATATCTTAATTAAAATAACGGTAAAAAATCAAGGGCCGGACACTTCCGAGCTGACCGTTTTGCCTACTCTATGGCTTCGGAATATTTGGTCTTTGGGATATGAGTGTGGTGTTAGCCGGATGAAGGCGAACAGTGCTCAGAGTATTCATGTAGAACACCACCTTGCTGGGGACTACTATTTTTATACTGACCGTAAAACTGATTTGCTTTTTTGTAACAATGAGACCAATTATAAAAGGTTGTTTGGTGTTCAGAATAAATGCAAATATTGTAAAGATGGTATAAATGATTATATAGTTTCGGGGCAGAAGAAAGCTGTTAACCCTGAAAAGGAGGGCACCAAAGCGTCTGCCACATACAAGTTCAAGCTTAAACCAGGGCAGGAAGAAGTGGTTTGCCTTAGGTTGTCCAGTAAACCTCACGAGGAGCCTTTTGCTGATTTTGACCAAATTTTTGAAGAGAGGGTTAAGGAAACCGATGAGTTTTACGAAGATCTTCAGAAAGATATTTATGACGATGAACTGAAGATGATCCAACGCCAAGCTTTTGCTGGTATGATGTGGAGCAAGCAGTATTATTACTTTAATATTCAGCAATGGCTTAATGGCGATCCGGGGCAAATGAAACCACCACGTGAAAGGTTGAAAGGTCGGAATGCCAATTGGTCTCATTTGAATAATAGTAATATCATTTCTATGCCCGATAAGTGGGAATACCCTTGGTATGCCTCTTGGGATCTTGCTTTTCACTGTATTCCACTGGCCCATTTAGACCCAGATTTTGCCAAAAGGCAGTTGACAATTCTTCTTAGGGAATATTATCTCCATCCTAACGGTCAAATTCCGGCCTATGAATGGAATTTTAATGATGTGAACCCGCCTGTGCATGCTTGGGCTACTTGGAGGGTTTATGAAATTGACAAGGAAAAGAATAAGGGTAAAGGAGATATTGATTTTCTGGAACGTGTTTTCCATAAGCTTTTGATGAACTTTACATGGTGGGTAAATCAAAAAGATACTACTGGAAATAATATTTTTGAAGGAGGTTTCCTAGGCTTGGACAATATTGGGGTGTTTGATAGAAGTCATGGGTTGCCGCATGGTGGAAAAATGGAGCAGGCGGACGCTACCAGTTGGATGGGAATGTACTGCCTTAATATGCTTCGAATTTCATGTGAACTTGCCCTGGAGCGACCATCCTATCAAGATGCCGCTTCTAAGTTTTTTGAGCATTTTCTGTTTATTGCCGGTGCCATGAACAATATAGGTGGTGAAGGAATTAGCCTTTGGGATGAGGACGAAGAGTTTTATTTTGACGTTTTGCACTTGCCTAATGGAAAAAGCATGCCGTTGAAGATTCATTCTATGGTCGGGTTGATTCCCCTATATGCAGTGCAGACCATTAACCCCGAAATGCTCGAAAAACTTCCTGATTTTAAACGGAGGTTAGAGTGGGTTATTGAAAACCGGCCTGATTTGTCACGGCTTATTTCTTCGTGGTATGAGCATGGAAAGGGAGAGACACGACTTCTGTCATTGGTAAATGAGACCAGGCTGCGCAAGGTTCTTACCAGAATGTTGGATGAGGATGAGTTCCTTTCTGATTTTGGAATACGTGCCTTGTCTAAATATCATAAGAAGCACCCTTATCAGTTTCATATAAATGGCGAGGTATTGTCCGTTAGTTACTTGCCTTCCGAGTCTGACTCTACGCTTTTTGGTGGCAATTCTAATTGGCGTGGCCCCGTATGGTTCCCTGTCAATTTTATGATCATCGAAGCGCTAAAAGAGTATTATAGGTTCTATGGAAATGATTTTTTAATAGAATTTCCTACCGGGTCTGGGAAGAAGTTAAATCTGGAAGAAGTAGCTTTCGCTATTAGCAGGAGGCTGATAAATATTTTTTGCAAAGATGCCAAAGGTAAAAGACCTGTATTTGGCGGTAATGCCCTTATGCAAACCAATCCCCTGTTTAATGACCATGTTTTATTCTATGAATATTTTCATGGTGATATTGGTGCCGGAATTGGAGCTTCTCATCAGACTGGCTGGACAGGCTTGGTGGCAGACCTTATAAGCGACTGTTGTAACAACCGGGAAGTATGGGAGGATGCTCCTTCCGAACAAATAGAACTTGAGTAAAAGCCTGCCTCTTAGTCAGGCTTTTTTTTCTTACTGATGAGTTGAATGCATCCGCTAATAAAACCTGTTCCATAACCTGTAAGTTGCGTTACAGAAGCCGCAACCGAAAAAAGGCCAGTAAAGAAGCTGCTGTTTCTGATAGAGGCATCTATTAAAACCAGCATTAGGTAGAAAAGTAGAGGCGCAAGTGCTACAGGATAAAATAGGGACAATATGAGAAGAAACGCGGCCCCCAGGGTGAAAGCGGTAGGTAGGAAATGGACTGGCTTTAAACTTTCTGGGTGAAGTTGGAAAAGAACAAGCCTTGCTTTTCCTGACTGGTAAACTTGGTTGAAAAACTTTCTTAAATCTGTTCGTCTTTTGTGGTAAACATAAGCCTCAGGAATTAATGCTGTTTTAAAACCTTTTTTTATGATTCTTAAGGTCATGTCAATATCTTCACCATAACGTATGGAAGAAAAGCCTGAAGTAGCTTCAAATACTTTGCTGCTATAGCCCATATTAAAACTACGCGGTAAAAACTTGCCAATACGTTTTTTGCCGCCCCTAATCCCTCCGGTGGTGAAAAATGAAGTCATGGCATAGCTGACGGCTTTCTGCATAACATTAAATTCCGGATCAGCCATATCAGGGCCTCCAAAGCAGTCTACAGGCGTTTCTGTAAGAAACTCATCTACTGCACGGAGGTACCCTTTGGGTATAACGCAATCAGAGTCCAGAAAGATTAAAAAGAGTCCTTGTGCGTGTACGGCCCCGTAATTCCTGCTCAATCCTGGCCCAGAGTTTTTCTTTGTAAGGTACTTAATTGACAGTTTGTCATAGTAGCTCCGCACAATATTTTCTGAAGGCCTTGATGAGCCATCTTCTACCACAATGACTTCAAAGTCTTTATAAATTTGATGTGTCAGGCTTTCAAGAAGCTCTTCTATTTCTTCAGGCCTATTGTAGACAGGTATAATTAATGAATATTTCGGCATTGCACTTAAATGTATTCTCTCACAAATTTAATAAGGCATGCCTTGTGGTCACGCGCATTTGTGAATTTTCCAGCAGGGTCTATGTTATTTTAGTTGTGTTGAATTTAGTAAGTATATTGATTTTAAGAACACGATTTAACAAAACATCCGTATTTTTGGAACAAAAGAATAATTAATAAAGTAAGGTAAGTTATAAAAATTAATTTTTTTCTATGATAAAATCAATGACGGGCTTTGGCTCTGCGAGTAGCGATAGTGAAGACAGGCTGATTGTGGTGGAGGTTAAATCTCTAAACTCGAAGTTTTTGGATACCAATCTTCGCCTTCCAAAAGAGTATGCAGACAAGGAAATAGAGGTTCGGAATTTGCTGGCGAATTTATTGGAAAGGGGAAAAGTGTCCCTAAATATTGAGATACAGCAAAAGAAAGACACCAAGCCTAAGGTGGCGGTGAACCGTGCAATTGTAAAGCAATACTATAAAGACCTCCAAGAAACAGCAGAGGAGCTTGGGGTAAGCAATAGCGACCTTTTTAGAATGGCGCTAGGCATGCCTAAAGCAATAGAGACAGATATAGAAGCAGAAGACAATGCTGAAGAATGGAAGCAAATTACAGACACTATTAGAGCAGCAATAGACAAGTGCAATAGCTATAGAGCTGATGAAGGATTAAGCCTTAAAGAAAAGTTTGGTGCTTATATTGAAAAAATTGCCATGCTCCTTGAACAAGTAATTGCTCATGACCCTAAGCGAATAGAAAATGTAAGGGAGCGTATTCAAACGCACATGAATGATTATTTGAATAATGAGCAAATAGATAAGAACCGTTTTGAGCAGGAGCTGATCTATTATATTGAAAAGTTAGATATTACCGAGGAAAAAATCCGCCTTAAAAACCATCTTGATTATTTTGTTAAAACAATGGAAAGTGATGGCAGTGGTAAAAAGCTAGGTTTTATAGCTCAGGAAATCGGAAGGGAAATAAATACCATTGGCTCCAAAGCTAATGATGCAAATATTCAAAAGTGTGTGGTTGAAATGAAGGAAGAGCTAGAGAAAATTAAAGAGCAGGTGCTCAATATATTGTAGCTTTCACTCCGTTTGGGCAAACATTCGCCTTGAAAAAAAAGTTAATTTTTTTAGAAAGGGATTTGCGATATTAAAAAGAAACCTGTAATATTGCATCATCAATACGGGATACTCCTCCTTAGCTCAGTTGGTTAGAGCACATGACTGTTAATCATGGGGTCCTTGGTTCGAGCCCAAGAGGGGGAGCATTTAAAAAAAGCCTTCTGTTTTACAGAGGGCTTTTTTATGATTTAGTTTTTATTTAATATCCCTCCTTAGCTCAGTTGGTTAGAGCGCATGACTGTTAATCATGCCCCGATAGCTATCGGGGTTGGTTCGAGCCCAAGAGGGGGAGCATTAGAAAAAAGCCTTCTGTTCTACAGAGGGCTTTTTTATGATTTAGTTTTTATTTAATACTCCTTCTTAGCTCAGTTTGTTAGGGCACATGACTGTTAATCATGCCCCGATAGCTATCGGGGTTGGTTCGAGCCCAAGAGGGGGAGCATTAGAAAAAAGCCTTCTGTTTTACAGAGGTTTTTTTTGCCTAAACTTAAATAGATAGTATTGTTCTGATATTTTTAAGGGTTAGATTTTTTTGTTGTGTATTTTGTGTACATCATACTTTCCCAGAAAAGCCAAAGGTTTTATATAGGCCAGACCTCAGATCTAAAAAAGAGATTGCAGCAGCACAATTGCCCTGAAAGCACCTATTTGACTCGTAGTGGTCAGCCTTGGGTTTTGTACTTTTCCATCGAATGTCAAACCATAAAGCAGGCGATGAGGGTAGAGCGTCATATTAAAGAAATGAAAAGTCGTCGATATATAGAAAACCTGACCAAGTATCCTGATATGGTTGCCAAATTGCTGGAAAAGTACCGTTGAAATATGAGGTATTTATAGTTTTGTGCTCACATGACTGTTAATCATGCCCCGATGGCTATCGGGGTTGGTTTGAGCCCAAGAGGGGGAGCAAAAAAGCCTTCTGTTTTACAGAAGGCTTTTTTTATGCCCAAAGTTAAATAGGTTTTATTTAATTACTCTGTCCTCTAAAAGAACTCCAAGAGTATAGCTTATTGCGAAGTCGGTATGTGTAAAGGTAATTAGTACCCGTCAGCGTCAATAGACCTGACGGCGTATTTAATTAGCAGGCGCGTGTGCAACAAAGTTTGTAAAGGTGTTTTTCAAGGAAAGCTTTTCAAAAATGCTTGTTTTTAAAAAAGAGCAATAGGTGTTGTAGTTTTTTTGGTAAGGTTGTTTAAGGCTCCATATGCATAACATGCTGCTAAGTCATTATGTTAAAGGGTAGTTTAATACTCATCAGCGTCAATAGACCTAATGGCGTATTAAATATTTCCGGATCATGTTCGGCGGTTTATTGAACCCACTCTACAAGTTCTTTTTCAGAAAGGTCTAGGTAATCTGTTTTTTTGTATACGACACCATTTTCTACCATAAATATAGCAGGTAGTGCAGGGCCGCTCATTTTTAAAAACTCGCTTCCACCTGAAAACATGCTGTAGGAAATGTTGTTCGCTTTTGTTTTTTCGAAAAAAGGTTCTATGTTTTTATCTTTCCCGTTTAAGACCATATAAATTGGAAGGTCAGGGTTGTTTTTTTGTAAGATGTGTAGTTTGTAAGCAGCTATCTTGCAGTGAGGGCAAGTTAGGCTGATATAAGCAATAAGCCATTTTCCGTTTTTCAGGTCTTTGTTGGGGGGCGTGTTGGTTGAACTATTGTAAAGGATGTCTAAAGGCAGTTCGTAATCCTTGGCTTCCCTGTCAAAGTTTGCTGCGCCTGAATAGATAGGGTTGAGTATGAAAGGTAGTGCCAGTGTGATTAATAAGGCAAGGGATATTGATGCTTTGCGGAAACGGAACGTAAGCCCAGATTTGAGTTTCTGAAGGCCAAAGACGGCTGCTATGAGCAATATGTTTTTCAAAATACCTTCTAAAGGTGTCATGGGGAATGCATCCCCGAAACAGCCACAGTTGCCGGTATTGCCTTTGGTGGCAATTTGTGCTGCAAGATAGATTGAAAATATGCCTAGTAATAAATAAAGAGACCTGTAAAACCATTTGCCAGTAGCAATGCCTGAAATTAAAATGAGGCCGGCAAAAAATTCTATACCTATAATAAACCTGGAAATGAACGGTGCGGTAGTCCAAGAACTTAGTCCTTGATCTACAAATCCCATTTCGAAATATTCTATGGGGTATAGTTTTGTGTAAGCGGAGAAGATGAATAAAAAGCCTGTGAATACCGAGAGGCTGTGGAATACTACTTTGTTTGTCATTTCTTCTTAACGAAGGTTTGTGATAAGGATTTACAGAGGTTGGTTTGTTAACCTCTGTAAATTATAATGGCTAAATTATTTAAGTTCACAATGAACGCCGTGATCAGGGTCGCTTTGGCTGTCACACCACGCTTTGTCATTGCCTTCAATTGGCTCGTTGTAAATTGTTTCTCCGTCCACCTCGCAAACGCAATTTTGATCTTTTTTACAGCTTGAAAGAACTGCTGAAGCGAAAAGTACACCTAGTGCTAAAGTAGTAAGTTTTTTCATGATTTTATGGGTTAAAAATTGGTTATTGTTCAAAGATGAAAGGTTTTTTCTTTAAAAGCAAAGGTTATGTAGATTAATCTAGGTTTTATTGGTGTGATAAAATTATGTCAAATTGACTGATGTGACATAGTTTCCGTGTTTTTTTCTCTGTGATATCCTAGGCTATTCCAGCCACTCTAAAAGCTCTTTTTCAGAAAGGTCTAGATAATCAGTTTTTTTATATACGACACCATTTTCTACCATAAATATAGCAGGTAGTGCAGGACCGCTCATTTTTAAAAACTCGCTTCCACCTGAAAACATGCTGTAGGAAATGTTGTTCGCTTTTGTTTTTTCGAAAAAAGGTTCTATGTTTTCATCTTTCCCGTTTAAGACCATATAAATGGGAAGGTCAGGGTTGTTTTTTTGCAAGATGTGTAGTTTATACGCAGCTATCTTGCAGTGAGGGCAAGTTAAGCTTATATAAGCAATAAGCCATTTTCCGTTTTTTAAGTCTTTGTGGGGAGGCGTGTTGGTTGAACTGTTGTAAAGGATGTCCAAAGGCAGTTCGTAATCTTTGGCTTCCCTGTCAAAGTTTGCTGCGCCTGAATAAATAGGGTTGAGTATAAAAGGTAGTGCCAGTGTGATTAATAGTGCAAGTGCTATTGATGCTTTGCGGAAACGGAACGTAAACCCAGACTTGAGTTTCTGAAGGCCAAAGACGGCTGCTATGAGCAATATATTTTTTAAAATGCCTTCTAAAGGCGTCATGGGAAATGCATCCCCGAAACAGCCACAGTTGCCGGTATTGCTTTTGGTGGCAATTTGTCCGGCAAGATAGAGTGAAAATATGCCTAGTAATATATAAAGAGACCGGTAAAACCATTTGCCTGTAGCAATGCCAGAAATTAAAATAAGGCCGGCAAAAAACTCTATACCTATAATAAGCCTGGAAATGAACGGTGCGGTAGTCCAAGAGCCTAGTCCTTGGTCTCATTTCGAAAAATTCTATGGGGTAGAGCTTTGTGTAAGCGGAGAAGATGAATAAAAAGCCTGTGAATACCGAGAGGCTGTGGAATACTACTTTGTTTGTCATTTCTTCTTAACGAAGGTTTGTGATAAGGATTTACAGAGGTTGGTTTGTTAACCTCTGTAAATTATAATGGCTAAATTATTTAAGTTCACAATGAACGCCGTGATCAGGGTCGCTTTGGCTGTCACACCACGCTTTGTCATTGCCTTCAATTGGCTCGTTGTAAATTGTTTCTCCGTCCACCTCGCAAACGCAATTTTGATCTTTTTTACAGCTTGAAAGAACTGCTGAAGCGAAAAGTACACCTAGTGCTAAAGTAGTAAGTTTTTTCATGATTTAATGGATTAAAAATTAGTGATTGTCCAAAGATGAGAGGGTTTTCCCTTAAAAGCAAAGGTTGTGTAGATGAAATTAGGTTTCAGCGGTGTAAGTAAATTGTTGAAATTGTCCATAAATACACCTGTTTGGCTATTTTAAATCAAGTGGTATTTTCTTTTGCATGTTGCTCAATGGCCTACTTTTTAAATTTTGATGGTATAGCTTTTTTGTTTGGAATATATTTTTTTTGTGTAATATTTTTATTGCTTTTGCTTTAAAATGTATTTAGTGGATCGTCCTGCGGACGGTAGCTAGGGTTATATTGAACATTTGAACTTATTTGGTAGGGCAATGTTATGCTTTTATAGCAGTAACAATAATTAGTAAGAGTAATGCAAAAAGGAACAGTGAAATTTTTTAATAACTCAAAAGGTTTTGGGTTTATTAAACCAGAAAATGGAGGAGAGGATATATTTGTTCATACTTCTGGGCTTATTGATGAAGTCCATGAAAATGACAAGGTTCAGTTTGAGGTTGAGCCTGGTAAAAAGGGTATGAATGCAGTAAAAGTAGAGGTTATAGAGTGACAGTTTTAAAATACATAGTACAAAAAAAGCCACCTGTCTAGGTGGCTTTTTTTGTCTACCATTCTTATTTAGGCTTTTTTTCTGGCATTGTGCCAAATACATAGTCCCACAGGGGTGAGGATACTCCAAACGCAATTTCTTGATCCTTATAGTGGTGTATGCTGTGGTTTAACCAAAGGGCTTTGAAAACATTCTTTGGTGGTGGGTAAGCGTGTACAATAAAATGTACAAAAAGATAGGCTGCATACCCTGTAAGGAAACCTGGCAAAAAAGCAAATACCCACGTGTCCATAACTAGATAGTATAGGGCAAAAAATGCCGTAGCCAGAAAGATACTTGCCAATGGAGGCATGGCCAATCTTGTTTTATCTTTTGGATATTCATGGTGGACGCCATGGCATATATACTGCATTCTCTTGCGGCCCTCTGTATGTGTACTCATATGGAAGAGGTACCTGTGAACCAAATATTCTAAAAAAGAAAACAGCAATGTGCCTGCCATAAAGACCAGCGGTATGAGGTATGCTGGCAGTGCAGTATGTTTAAATGCATAAAACAGCAACCCTGCTGAGATGCTTAAAAAAATAGTAATTGGAACTGATATGTGTGTTCTGGACAATTTTTCCAGTACAGGGTTCTCAAATAGCTGTTTTGAACCCGAATGTTTTGGTCGAGCTTTTGTGTATACGTTTTCCATATGACCCTAATATTCAAAAATTTCATGTAAAAATATTGTTGATGTCGAGCTTACTCCCCCGTTTGTTTCAACACTTCCTCGTAAAGAGCAATGTATTGCGGGACTATAACATTAACATCAAAATCCCCTGCTCTTTTTAGTGCATTTTTTCTAAACTGAGGGAGGTTTCGGTCATCTAAAATATGCAAAGCATTTTTGACCATGTCATCAACATCTCCTGTTTTACTAATGAACCCAGTTTTGCCATGAATGTTTAACTCAGGCAACCCTCCGGCGTCAGAAGAAATCAAAGGAACCTCACAGGCCATGGCTTCAAGTGCCGAAAGGCCAAAGCTTTCCTTTTCTGAGGGAAGGATAAATAAATCGCAAACTGACAAAATTTCCTCTACGGCTTCAAGTTTTCCTAAAAAACGTATGTCTTTATGTACATTAAGCTCTCGGCATAAGATTTCTATTTTTTGTCTTTCTGGCCCATCTCCTACCATTAATAACTTGCATGGAATGTGGGTTCGCAAGGCATGAAACATTCGTATAACATCATGCACCCTTTTTACAGGCCTAAAGTTTGAGGTATGTACAATCAACTTTTCATTGTCAGGGCAAATGGCGCGCCTGAAATACTCCCTTTTCTGCTTTTTGAACTTCATCAGGTCTATAAAATTGGGAATGACCTTGATGTCTTTTTTTATGTCAAAATGCGCATAAGTGTCCTTCCTCAGGTCTGAGGAAACGGCTGTTACCCCGTCCGATTGGTTGATGCTGAAAGCAACTACTGGGGCATAGGAGACGTCTTTCCCAACCAAGGTTATATCCGTGCCATGAAGTGTGGTAATAAAAGGTATTGAAATGCCTTCGTCCTGTAGTATTTGCCTGGCCAGATAGGCAGCAGAGGCGTGTGGTATGGCATAATGTACATGTAAAATATCGAGTTTTTCGAATTTTACCACATTGACCAATTTGCTTGCCAGTGCTAGCTCATATGGCGGGTACAAAAATAAAGGGTAGGGGGCTACGGCAACCTCATGGTAGAAAAGGTTCTCGTTAAAGAAATCCAACCTGACAGGTTGGGTATATGTAATAAAGTGAACTTCATGCCCTTGTTTGGCGAGTGCAATGCCTAACTCTGTAGCTACTACACCACTGCCGCCAAAGGTAGGGTAACAGACAATGCCTATTTTCATGGGAAACAATTCATTGGTAAAAATTTCCTGTTTCCTTAACAGAAAAAATCATAGCAAAAATACATTTTTAAGATATAACCCTAAAGGCATTGAAAGAAAAAATGTTGAAATTATTTGTTGTAACATCTTTTTGAGTAAAAAGGTGTTTTGATTGAAAAACCTTTGCTTGTTTTGAGTAGTAAAAAATATATGTTCAACCCGTTGTGTTACAGGTTTTTTGTTTTGTTTGGACGATCTTATTCTTTTGCCAGATTGTATTCTAAAATTGAATTGTAGATTTGGTCTTGTATAACTGTTCTAACGTTGTTTTTTATCAATTTTGTGTTGTTGGCATCTGGACACACCCTGTTTGACAGAAAAATATAAATAAGGTTATATTCTGGGTCTACCCAGGCTGCGGTGCCGGTGAAGCCAGTGTGCCCGTAAGTCATAGGAGAGGCCAAATCTGAGGTAGGACCACCCCCGTCAGGCTCTGGTTTGTCCCAGCCTAAGCCTCTACGGTTTTTGTCAAACTGTTTTTTGGTAAACCGCTCTATCGTCTCTGGCTTAAAATATTGATAGCCCCCATATCTTCCTTTTTGTAGGTGCATCTGCAAAAGAATGGCCAAATCATTGGCATTGCTGAAAAGTCCCGCATGTCCGGCAACGCCTCCAAGCATGGCGGCTCCTTGGTCGTGAACGGTGCCTCTTATCACTGTTCTGCGGAATAGTTTGTCATCTTCAGTAGGGGCTATGCATCCTTGTTCAAATTTGCAAAGAGGGTTATAGCCCATAGTCGACATGCCCATGGGGTCATAAAAGTTTTGTTGCAAAAACTCGTTTATGGGCTGGTTAAGGAGTTTTTCTGATATTCTTTTCATAATGTAAAAGCCGAGGTCGCTATATACATACCGGTACTTTTCTTTTTTCTTCTTTTTTAACATGTCAGACTCCACTGTCCATTTCCAAAGGCTATCTTCTATGGAGCCGATGGAATAAACCCCCGGTACTACTTCATAAGGGTGTTCTTCATCTTTTTGCCTGGCATAACAGGTCGGTGAGAAACCATTGGTGTCCATTGTTTTTTTCCAATAGGGTATAAAAGGAACCAAACCTGCCTGATGTCCTAATATATCTTTTACGATAAGATCTGCCTTATTGGTATTTTTGAGTTCTGGTAAGTAATAAGACGCTTTTTGATTTAGGTCCAACAAACCTTTCTCATGCAAAAACATAACTGCTTGCATGGTGCCAGCTACCTTCGTAATAGAAGCAATATCGTAGATGGTACTTTCGGTAACGGGTTGTTCTCTGTCATAGGTCATATGGCCAAAACTTTTGTTATAGACCACCATTCCGTCTTTGGCAATCAGTACTTGACCGCCCGGAGTCGCCCCATCTTCTATGGCTTTATTGAAAATACTGTCGACTTTGGCCAGAGAACTGCCGTTGAGGCCTACACTTTCAGGTTGTCCATAGCGAAGCCTGTCCAGGTTTTGGGTTATTAAACCTGTTCCGATTGGCAGGCTTTCTGATACAGTTACCGGAAGTTTTCCTGAAGGAGAAAGCGCGCCAAATATTATTTGTGGCACTATCCGATTGGTCGTTTCATTATCTTCAAAGCCACAAATTACATGTGGGTATTGGTCAAAGTGCTTAAGGCTGTATGGGTTGGCAAAGACTGACAAAACCACATTGGGATGGGCCTTGTGCAGTTTTTCAATGAACTTACGTGAGTTTTCAGTAATGCCGTAATCTTTATTGTTCCATGGGTTCGTATTGTGCAGCCCGACTACGACTACTTCGTGCGAAAGCAGTTCTTTTAAAATATTATCATAAAAGGCTTCTTCGGCATACTTGTTTGGCACTGAGTAGTGTTTGAAAGGTGCATATTTGTCTAAAGATTTTTGGAATGCATTGTCTTTGTCAATACCTATTGAAACGGAGGCAAAGCTGGCTGTGTCCACTATTTTGATCGGAAGCAGCTTGTGGTCGTTTTTGACCAGGGTAATGGCTTTTTCAAAAAGCTCTTGCTGAACAGCTTTCGCCTGTGTGTCGTTGAGGTCGGCATAAAGGTTTTTCAGGTCTATCTGAGGGGTGTGGTCCAATCCAGCCCAATATTTAGCCCTTAGTATTTTCCTTACTCTTTCATCGATCTCTTCTTGTGTAATTTCTTTGTTTTTAATGGCAGTAGCTATTTTTTTAATAGCCAAAGGGACATCCTCGGCATATAATAATACATCGTTTCCTGCCAACAATGCCAGTACATCTACCTCGCCAGGCTTATAGAAGTTGCTGACGCCTTTCATATTGAGTGCGTCTGTAAAAACCAGCCCTTTAAACTTCATTTCGTTTTTCAGAAGGTCGGTTACTACATATTTAGAAAGTGTGGTAGCTTTGTTTTTTGCATTGTCATAAGCAGGCACGTGTATATGTGCCACCATAATGCTCATGATGCTGTCTTTGATCAACTCTCTGAAAGGGAACAGTTCTATTTCGCTGAGCCTTTCTTTAGAGTGCATAATTACTGGTAGTGTCAAGTGGGAGTCAGTGCCGGTGTCGCCATGGCCTGGGAAGTGCTTGGCATTGGCCATCACTCTATTGTTTTGCATGCCTTTCATGTAGGCAATGCCTTTTAAAGCAACATTTTTTTTGTCTTCGCCAAAAGACCGCATACCAATGATCGGGTTTCTAGGATTGCTGTTGATGTCAACAACCGGTGCAAAATTTACATGCACGCCTAAACGGTTGCATTGCCTGGCTACCTCCGAACCCATGGTGTAGACGAGCTTATTGTCCTCAATGGCTCCAAGGGTCATTTGTTTAGGGAAGCTGATGGTACTGTCCAAGCGCATGGATAGCCCCCATTCTGCATCCATAGCAATGAGTAGGGGCACTTTGGCCAAGCTTTGGTAACGGTTGGTAAGGACAGCCTGCCGGTAAGGCCCGCCTTGAAAAAATATAAGGCCTCCAAGGTTGTGTTTGGTGATAAGTTCTTCGATTTCAGCGGTGTGTTTCTTGTCTTTATTAGAATAAGCTGCAACCATAAAAAGTTGACCAATTCTTTGTTCGGCAGTCATAGAAGACATGACGCTATCTACCCACTGGTCTATTCGTGGTTTTGATTTTTGGTTAACATGCGGCTTCTCCCATGCAACAAGCATTAGAAGTAGCGGAACAATGGCAAAGTTTAGTAATCTCCCAGGCATTACCTTTTGTGTTGATTTTTTTTGAAACAAATAAACTTAAAATTTGTGCTGAAAATTCAAAAAAAGTTTAGCAATTAAGAAATTTATATGGCTTCAGCTATAAAAGCCTTAAATTTGTTATTCGTTTAACTTGTTTGTGAAATAGCAAACACATATCTATTCCAGAATCAGTTTGTTCCCCTTATAGGGTCGGGTTTGTGCAATAGCGGTGATCGTTAGCAGCGTTATCGCATTTCCGGCTTAAACTTAAGGGTAATTTAAAACATACTGAAAGAAAAACGAGTTATTATTAGTTTTAATTTTGTTCTTTATATAATTAAACGTAATAAAAGGGAGTTCCCTGATGTCTGATATAATAAAATTATTGCCCGATGCCCTTGCCAACCAGATTGCGGCTGGTGAGGTTGTTCAACGTCCTTCTTCTGTTGTCAAGGAGTTGCTTGAAAACTCTATAGATGCCGGTAGCACCCGCATTACCTTAATAGTGAAGGAGGCTGGCAAACAGTTGATACAAGTGGTGGACGATGGAAAAGGTATGACCGAAACAGACGCTAGAATGTGTTTTGAAAGGCATGCTACTTCAAAAATTTCATCTACCGAAGATTTGTTTTGCATACGTACCATGGGCTTTCGCGGGGAGGCCATGGCGTCTATTGCAGCCGTTGCCCAAGTGGAGTTAAAGTCTTGTGCCAGGGACAGTGAGCTTGGCACCCTCCTAAAAGTCGAAGGCTCTGAGGTAAAAGTTCAGGAGCCTGTGGCCACTCCAGAAGGTACTTCCATTAGTGTGAAAAATCTTTTTTTCAATGTGCCGGCCAGAAGGAATTTTTTGAAATCCAATCCTGTGGAAATGAAACATATACTCGATGAGTTTCAACGGGTGGCTTTGGCTAATCCAGAAATTTCATTTTCATTGATACAAAACGATCTGGAAGTTTATAATTTGCCTTCTGAAAAACTTAGCCGTAGGATAATCTCCCTTTTTGGCAATTCTTATAAAGAGCAGTTGATTCCTTGCCAGGAAGAAACCGAAATGGTAAAAATTCATGGCTATGCAGGAAAACCTGAAAATGCCAGAAAGACACGTGGTGAGCAGTTTTTCTTTGTCAATGATAGGTTTATAAGAAATAATTACTTGCACCATGCGGTCATGTCTGCTTATGAGAACCTACTTCCAGATGATCATTTTCCTTTCTATGTTTTATTTATAGAAATTGATCCGAGACATATTGATATCAATGTGCATCCCACCAAGACAGAAATCAAGTTTGATGACGAGCGTACAGTGTATGCTATTATGCGGGCTTGTGTAAAAAAAGCTTTAGGGACACATAACATAACACCTTCTATAGACTTTGATCAGGACGTAAACTTTAAGCTGCTTACCGGAGCGTCACACCAGTCCTTCTCTATGCCGGAAACCAATTTTTCTTCCGGAGGGTCTTCCCCTGCGTCTGGAGGCGGTAGTTTCAGGCCGGACAAAGGTGGTGCATCCAATTGGGAGATGTTGTATCAAAACTTTGAAACGTCAGCCAGGCCGGAGTTTTCGCAGGATATGAACGACGAGGAAGGGACTCAGCAGGAAATGATTACTTTTGAAAGTAAAGCCAATTCCATGCGGAGCAACAGCCTTAATCTTGTCAAAGAGCTGTTAAATCCTGAGAATGATATGACTTTTCAGTTACACAATCGCTATATTGTGGCACAGATTAAGTCTGGAATGGTTATTGTAGATCAGCAGGCGGCACACGAACGTATCTTGTACGAGAAGTTTGTTGGCATGATGGAAAACCGCTCAGGCGCATCACAACAGTTTCTTTTTCCTCAAAAGCTTGAATTGAATCCGGCAGATTTTGCTCTGGTCACTGAAATGGAGGAAGAAATAAAAGGGCTTGGCTTTGTATATGAGGTATTTGGTAATAATACCATCGTTATCAATGGAACACCGGCGGATGTTTCTCCCGGAAATGAAAAAGGCCTGTTTGAAAATTTAATAGAACAGTTTAAGTTTAACAAATCAGAGCTTAAGCTCGATAAGCGGGAAAACCTGGCAAGGTCTCTGGCAAAAAAAGCTGCCCTTAGACCAGGTACTAAACTTTCTGTTACAGAGATGAATACATTGATAGACCAGTTGTTTGCCTGTAAAAACCCCTCGTATGCGCCAAACGGAAACCATACGATAGTGGTTATGGATATGAACAAGATAGCCGGATTTTTTAATAAAAAACCAGACCATAATGTATAACCTTACCCCCATTGTAAAAAATTTACTTCTAATCAATATAGGTGTTTTTATTTTGGCCTCTATGCTCATTGGTGACGATGCTATATTTATATTGGGGCTTAAATATTTTGAGTCCCCAGCATTTCAGCCATGGCAGTTTCTCACGCACATGTTTATGCACGCTGGGTTTGGTCACTTGTTCGGCAACATGATTGGCTTGTTTTTCTTTGGCCCGATGCTGGAAAGGACTTTTGGGTCGCAAAGGTTTTTGGTATATTATCTTATTTGTGGGTTGGGTGCTTCTCTTATTTACATGGGTTTTGTATGGTATGAAATCGGTGGTTTGCAAGATATGGTTCAGACCTTTCTTATTGACCCAGATCCTGCACTCTTTCAGAGCATTGTCAATGAGTACGTAACCGGCACAGCACGAATTGAGTATATGAATCTGGCGGATGATTTTAGAAACAATCCAGACAATACAGCGCTTATTCAAGAAACAAAAAGGGTAGTAAATCGGATTTATAATAGTAGGATAAACATTCCGATGGTAGGTGCGTCGGGTGCTGTCTTCGGGATTCTGATGGGCTTTGCATTAATTTTTCCCAATACGGAATTATTCTTGTTGTTTTTCCCTTTCCCGATTAAGGCTAAGTATCTGGTATTTTTCTATGGTCTATATACTTTGTATGCTGGAATCCAAAGAACACCAGGCGATAACATAGCACACTTTGCGCATTTGGGCGGAATGATTTTTGCGTTTATACTAATTAAATATTGGGGTTACAGAAGGTATAATTAACCAAGTAGGGATTATGAACAGCTTACTAAATGAATTTAAATATAGCTTTAAAAAGCAGGACAACGGACTGATACAAATTATCATTCTCAATGTCGGAATTTTTGTACTTACTGCTATTATCTATGTTTTTTCCAAACTTTTAGGAGATTCACGTGTCTTTGATTTTATTTATTATAAGAACATGCACCTCCCTTCGGCTCCTGCAGAATTTTTGACCAGGCCTTGGACTATCGTTACTTATTTCTTTAGCCACTCCATAAATAACATCTTTCATATATTGTTTAATATGTTGGCATTATATTGGTTTGGAAGGCTGATAATGGAATACTTAGGGCACAGGCGATTTGTTAATATTTATATTATCGGAGGTTTGGTGGCAGGTGTTGTTTTTTTGATGGCTTATAACTTTATTCCAGCATTGAGCAACCAACCGGCTATATTGATAGGTGCTTCAGGCAGCGTTTATGCGGTGGTGGTTGCCGCTGCGACACTTGCGCCTGATTATCGCTTTTATATGATATTTCTTGGGCCGGTTAAAATTGTTTACATAGCGGCTTTCTTTGTCTTTATCTCGTTTTTAGGATCTGTAGGGGACAATTCAGGTGGGAATCTTGCTCACTTGGGCGGTGCTTTACTTGGATTTGTTTATATTAAGCAATTAAAGAAAGGCAGGGATATTGGTAAACCGATTAGTGCAATGGCTGCATTTTTCCAGAAACTCGGAAGGAACCGGCACCTAAAAGTGTCTTATAAAAATAAAAATCCTAAGGCCAATGTCAAAGTGGTTCCAGATGAAAAAGAAATAGATGCCATTCTGGACAAAATATCTGTTTCAGGTTATGAAAGCCTGACTAGGGAAGAAAAGGAAAAGCTTTTCAAGGCAAGTCAGAAATAAATAATAAAGGCTTGTATATTTGTGAAAGAAACGCTTAAATAATAAATTTTTTATGGCAGCATATATAAACCTGCTTACAGAGCTTCAAGATGGAATTTTGAAAATTACTATCAACAGGGCCGACAAATTGAATGCACTGAATACTGCTACTTTAGAAGAACTAAGGGATGTGTTTGCAGGAATCATTGATAATACAGATGTAAAAGCTGTTATCATTACCGGGGCTGGCGAAAAAGCTTTTGTGGCAGGTGCTGATATTAAAGAAATTTCGGAGGTTAATGAACTTACTGCCCGGAAGTTTTCAGAAAATGGACAGGAGGTTTTCAAGTTGATAGAGACTTGTACGAAGCCTGTAATTGCTGCTGTTAATGGCTTTGCCTTAGGTGGTGGCTGTGAACTTGCTATGGCTTGTCATCTCCGGGTAGCTAATTACAACGCCCGCTTTGGTTTGCCTGAGGTTTCTTTGGGTATTATCCCTGGTTATGGCGGTACACAGCGCTTAACCCAACTGGTAGGCAAAGGAAAAGCCATAGAACTCATGATGACGGGAGAAATGGTGGTGGCAGAGGAAGCAAAAAACATCGGCTTGGTCAATTATGTAACGACCAATGAAGACTTGATGGCCAAGTGCGAAGAGTTATTGGAAAAAATTCTTGCGAATGCTCCCTTGGCTATCGCTCAGGTGTTGGAGTGTGTTAACGCTGCTTATGACCCAAGCGAAAATGGTTTTCAAACAGAAGCCAACTCTTTTGGTATTTGTTGCAAAACCGATGACTTTAGGGAAGGCGTAACTGCTTTTCTTGAAAAAAGGCAGCCTGAATTTAAAGGAGAGTAAAACTTTTTTATAATTATACACCGGAAATCAGTATATACTGGTTTCCGGTTCTTTTTTAAATAGCTTTTGATTTGTCAAAAATAAAGAAGCTTGCAGGACAAACTGCATTGTATGGGCTTAGTAGCATTGTCGGTAGGGTATTAAACTTTCTGCTGGTACCTTTCTATACATCTGTCCTTCCCTTGGCTGACTTTGGTATTTATACGGAACTGTACGCTTATGTAGCTTTTTTAAATATTGTCTTTTTGTTTGGGATGGAAACCACCTATTTCCGGTATTCCACAAAAGATACTTCCAAAGAGCAAACTTCTTATAATTATACACAAAGTTTTGTTCTGCTTACAAGTGTAGTTTTTTCGGGACTGATAATCCTTTTTTCACAACCCATTGCATCTTTCTTGCAGTATCCCCAGCATTACGATTATTTGATTTGGTTAGGTTTAATCCTGTTTACCGACACCATTTTAGCCATTCCATTTGCCCGGTTGCGGCTACAGAACAGGGCTGGTAGGTTTGCGTTCGTTAAGCTCTTTAGTATTATAACTACCATTTCTCTCAACATTTTCTTTTTGGTCTTTTGCCGGCAAATTTATTTGGGGAAAATGTTGCCCGACCTTCAGCTTTATGTGGAAATGATTTACGTACCTGGTTATGAGGTGGGGTATATCCTGCTCTCAAACCTTATAGCCAATGCGCTACAGTTTCCCTTCCATGCACCTTCATTTAAAGGTTTTCGGTTTTCATTTAACTTGGAAGCCATTAGGCCCATGTTTATTTATGCTTACCCACTCATGTTTATGGGACTTGCGGGTATGGTGAATGAAGTTGTGGACAGGATCATGCTGAAGTTTATGCTTCCCGATGATTTTTATGCAGGCCTTACCAGTCAGGAGGCCGTGGGGGTGTATGGTGCCTGCTATAAACTGAGCATGTTTATGACTTTGGCCATTCAGGCATTTCGTTATGCTGGTGACCCTTTTTTCTTTTCTCAAGCACAAAATAAAAACGCACCTGCGCTTTTTGCCAAAGTGATGAAATACTTTATCATCGTTTGTACAATTATTTTTCTGGGCGTAAGTGTTAATCTGGACTTGTTCGGCTTGCTTTTAAGAGACGAGTCATACCGCCAGGGACTTATGATCGTTCCGGTATTGTTGCTGGCAAATCTTTTTTTGGGGGTTTATTACAACCTCAGTGTCTGGTTCAAACTTACCGACCGGACGTTTATGGGTACGTTCCTCAGTTTCTTTGGTGCAGGAGTCACCATTCTGGCAAACTTCCTGTTGATTCCTGTGATTGGTTACATGGGGAGCGCAGTGGCTACTTTTATTTGCTATTTTTTAATGGCAGCAGGAAGCTATATGCTTGGCAACCGTTATTTCCCTGTTCCTTACAACCTGAAATCGGCAGCTTTTTATATTCTATTAGCAGTAGCTCTGGTAATAATTTCCATAGAGCTCCATCTGCCAGACCCTTTATTTGATTACGGATTCAGGTTTTTTCTTATTCTGATATACCTGCTAATTGTTTTTGCGCGGGAACGGAAAGATTTTAGGACGAGGCTGGATGTGTGAGTTGTGAATATTTTTGTTAAATTAGGTTTATGCAATTTTTAAGAAAAAAACTAACTGTTTAAAGTTTACGTTGATAATGTAAAGACCATGAAATCTATGAGCAACTTTTCAACAAGAATTACAATTGACCCTAACATTTGTAACGGAAAGCCTACAATAAGGGGTAAAAGAGTGACCGTTCAGACTATTCTTGAGTTTTTAGCAGCGGGGGATACTCCTAAAGAAATTTTAGCACAGTATCCGAATTTGGAGGAAGAAGATATTAAGGCATGTCTTGACTTCGCCTCAAAGATGATGAATAATAGTTTTATAGTCAAATCCGTCGCCTGATGGCTAATTTTTTAATTGATGTCAACCTTCCTTATTATTTTTCTTTATGGAATAAATTAAAAGCTGACTTTCTTAAGGCAAACCAGATGAGGTTTTCCGTAGCATATCTCCAAATCTGCTATCGGATTTATTGTCTGAAATAATTGCTACTTCTGAAAGTCTCTATAATTCCACTTATTCCTTCAATTAAATCACCCGTATTGCTGTTTATAAAAGCATTGGTTTTGCTCCTCATTATGAAATCTTTCGTCAGGGGCTATGAAAAAGGCCATGGTTGTTACATGGCCTTTTTTACTATGGTTATATAGCTATTTCAGTGGGATGTATAAATACCCTTAGAAAACAGATTTGATATTAGAAGTCGCCGAAATTAAAGAAAAGTCCTACGCCAAATACATCGCTGGCATCATCAAGGGTGTTGATCATATATGAAACTCTTAGGGTTAGAGGAATATCGTTTATTAGCGCTCTAATACCGCCGTTGAGTACAGGACCAGCTGCTTCGTTAAAATCGGCACCAAAAGCACCTTGTGAACCAATTCGGCTGATACCATAGCCAGCTCCCACAAACCCTCCAAATGCAGCATCAGAGTTTCTTGTTGCAGCATGCCCGAAGTTGAATTCCGCCACAGCTGGTGCATCAAGGGCAAAGGAGTTGCCTTGTTCTCCTATGGTTAAACCTAAACTTAAATGAGTTCCTACTGACACGGTCATATCATCGCTCATTTCTACTACGTTAAGTCTTGGCGAATAAGTAATCGCAGGGGCAGCGGCATGTCCTCCAGCAAAGTATGACGCTCCAAGTGAATGTGAAAAGGATACTTGGGAATAAACATTGTTTGAAAAACCAGCCAAAATAAATAGGCAGATCAGATAAAATTTCGTTTTCATTTTCTTTAAAGTTTAGTAAGAAATCTGAGCAAAATTATAAAAAACACTTTTATTGATGTGGTTTATGTAATATTGAGGGTTAGTTTAATCAATTTTAACTACGATTTTGGCGGTAATGGATCCTTTTTTGAGGTATAACGGCAATTTTTTTCGAAAAATATGTAGTGAGTATTATATGTATGGGATGTGCTATTTGTGCAATGAATTAATAGTATGTTTGAACCTGTCCGTTATTGTAGTTTTTTGAGGAACTGGTATTTTTCAGTGCTGTAAATACTTATGGCCTTAGCATCTAGACAAGACCTCTCATTTTTTAGTAAGTAAAACATTGTTTTTGAGTAGTAAAGAGCATCAAATGCAATATGTGTAAAAATGATATGTTTAATAGTTTCTTTGGTTTTTGTCTTATATTGCAGTCTTGTAATTGAAACTTTAATCAAAATAAACGAAGAGGAGTATGAAGTGTACAAGTAGGTTTTTAACATTATTATTGTTTAGTTTATTAGCTGTTTTTTCTGCCTGCCAGAAAGAAGATGAAGTAAAGGAATGCAAGGAGCATGAGGTTTCAGAATGTAGAGAGAATGCCGATAAGGTTAATATCAGGGTAGTTAACAACACTGGTCATGATATATGTAATCTTGTGGTTAATCCATATAATGAGAAAAAGAATCATGGCAACCTGAAAAAGGATGAGAAGACTTGCTATAGGGCTTATTCGACTGCTTATTCTTATGGTTATATTCAGTTCTCTATTGGAGATAAAGAGTTTGTGCTTCAGCCAATTGATTATGTTGGACAAGATGCTTTGGAAAAAGGTTTTTATTCCTGGCATGTTGAGATTGAAGATTATGAAGCAGGTAAAGTTTCACTAGTAAGCAAAAAAGAAGAAAATTAAATGTCCTCCTGAAGGTCTTAGCATTCTAGTTGCAGTTTATCCTGATAGAGTAGAGGTGTTACAAGCAGTGAAGCCTAGTGGTTGTAAATGTCTGTTATAGGTTTATATCTCTTGAAGTTCATCTGCCAGATCCTTTGTTTGATTACGGATTCAGGTTTTTTCTTATTCTGATATACCTGCTAATTGTTTTTGCGCGAGAACGGAAGGATTTCAGGACGAGGTTGGATGTGTGAGTCGGAAACTTTTTTAATTTTTTTCGTTAAATTAGTATAGAGAACTTTAAGCTAATGAAACACTACACTGAAATAATTACCATAGACCCTAATAAACGTTTTGGGAAACCTTGTATAAGAGGGCTCAGAATTACTGTTTACGACGTTCTGGGATGGCTGGCCTCTGGAATGGGCATATCTGAAATTCTGGAGGATTTTCCTGAACTCACAGATGAAGATGTGAAAGCATGCCTGGCTTATGCCGCAGACAGAGAACATAAATTGAAAATTGCCTCATGAGGTTACTTTTTGACCAAAATATTTCTTTTAGGATTTTAAATAAAATAAAAGTAGAGTTTCCGGAGGCAAATCAGGTGCGATTATTAGGTTTAGACAATAAATCCGATATTCAGATTTGGAAATATGCTAAAGATAATCAATATGCTATAGTTTCATTTGATGCGGATTTCTATGACTTAACCGTATTGAAAGGGCATCCTCCCAAAATTATATGGCTGAGGTCAGGTAATACTTCGACAAAATTTTTAGCTGATCTGTTAATCAAAAACAAGAGCATTATATATGACTTCTTAAATTTGAAAGAATGGGAAAGCATAGGATGCCTTGAACTTGTTTAAAATCTTTTTAGAAGACTATCTATTTCCTAAAGTTTTTTAAAACAAATCATTTATTCCTCAATAGAATCCTCTTTATATTTTATTAGCAGTGGCTCTGGTAATAATTTCCATAGAGCTCCATCTGCCAGATCCTTTGTTTGATTACGGATTCAGGTTTTTTCTTATTCTGATATACCTGCTGGTAGTTTTTGCGCGGGAACGGAAGGGTTTCAGGTCGAGGCTGGATGTGTGAGGAAATTTTAATGTTAATTATTGGCATAATTGGAATCAATTGTGTAGTTTAATAAGTAATATTATTATACAAAAAAACGTATAATAGGTCTATGGCAATAAATGTTTTACAAAAAGAAAAACTACAAGTTGTAGTTGATAAGGTAAAAAACAGTTCATTTGAAGAAAAAAGAAATATTTTTTCTCAAGTACAGGTTGACTATTTCCTGGATAAAATATTAGAACTTAAGAAAGTTCTTTCACATAAGGCTGATAAGTTAAATAATCTTTCTAAAGAGTATGATGAGCTGATCTGGTTCACTAATCCATCTGAAGGTGAATTAAGACTTTTAAATGAGTTAGTAGCTTCATCTAAAGACTTAAGGTCTTCTGTGATTAAAACTTATATTTTATTAAATAATACTCTTGGTAAAAGGGGATTGCAAAAGAAGAAATAAGAAAGTTTAAAGAATCAATAGATCTCTTTAGTGAATCGTATAAGGATTTAGAGTGTGTATTTTTTGAGCTTCCTTATGATAAAAAGTTTAAAAGACTTGAATGATGAACTTGAAAGTCTTTTTGACTAAAGAACAAATCTATTTTTAGTGAAAATTTTTTGTATTGAAGAGTTTAAGGTTCAGTTTGACAGACTGAAATCAAAAAAGCATTATGCAGATATTGAAAAAGTAATAATTGAGTATTTTTTCAATAAACGCTCAAACCAGCTATTATCAGGTACCAGGCTTAATAATGGCGATAAAACTCCTTTCATTAAGAAAAGGCGGTTATCGTATATATTTTTTCGTTGTTTTGTGTAAGGACGATTTATATCTCCTATTTTTGCATCCCAAAACAGGGGCAGATGGAGCTTCAAATATTACGAATGAAGCAAAAGCAAAGCTGCTGAAATTAGTAGTCGAGGCCATTAAGACTCAAAAGTTGTTTAGTGTGTCAACGGATAAAGAAAAGAAAGAGCTAATATTTTCTGAATTTTCATGAAAGGTGAATTCTTAAACGCCGCCTCATGGTAAGACCTTTTTACATCAAACTATTTTGCTTGTCACCAGACACAAACCTCACTTTATCTCTCATAATCCTTAAAAAAGTCACTAATTCCCTCAATTAAATCTCCTGCGAGCATGGAGGTCTGGCTGAGCATTTGGGCTGCGGTGTCTCCTGCGTGGCCGTGGATATATGCTCCTGCTATGGCGGCTTCTTCTGATGAGTAGCCTTGTGCCAATAATGAGGTGATGATGCCTGTCAAAGCATCTCCTGTGCCTGGGGTGGCCATGCCTGGGTTACCGGTTGAGTTGAAGTGGACTTTTCCTTCAGGAGTGGCTATGGCTGTGTAGGCTCCTTTTAGCAACACTACACTTTTCGTTTTGGCTGCAAAATCCTTCAACATCTGCAGGCGGTGGAAGTCGTTTTCTGCTTTGTCTGCTAACCTCGAAAACTCCCCGGGATGGGGCGTTAGTACGGAACCGGCAGGTAGTATTTCCAGAAACTCTTTGTGTTTTGCCATTAGGTTTAATGCACCAGCGTCAAGAACCAAGGGGCATTCTGCCGTTTTAAATATTTCTTCAAGAACTTTTTTCCCATCTTCATCTTCCTGCACTCCCGGACCTATGCCTATGGCGTGGTAACCTTCCAGTTCTGGTGTTTGGGTCAACTTTTTATAATCAGGGTCAGTCATGACCATGGCTTCAGGAAGGGCGGTCTGGAATATGGTGTAGCCGCATTCTGGAACGTATGCTTTTAATACTCCGCAGCCTGTTCTCAAGCATGCTTTGGAAGTAAGCAAAGCCGCGCCCATCATGCCATGACTGCCAGCTACAATGAGGACTTTGCCGAATGTATTTTTGTGGGAAAACTTATTTCTGGCTTTTACTATCTTAGTGATGTGCTGTTTATCCGTAAAATAGTGCGGTGTGTCTTTCTGTTCTATAAAGTTTTTGTCCAGTCCGATATCCAAAATGTGAAAAGAACCTGTATATGCTTCGTTTTCTGACATTAAAAAAGCCAGTTTGGGCATCTGAAAGGTCAGTGTATGTGTCGGCTGGACGACAACAGCGTCTTCTGGTGTATGTTCATCGGCAAATAAGCCGGATGCAATGTCGATACTAATGGTTTCTGCACCTGAGTTGTTGATTTTTTGTATTACTTCTGCAAATATACCTTGAGCTGGCTTGTTCAGTCCTGACCCAAAAAGGGCATCTATAATAAGATTTTCCTCTGGGATGTCCGGTATGTTTTCCGGGGCTGTAATGTGATTAATGGATAGAAACCGTTTTAACCTTTCTTCATTAGCCTTGAAGTCATCAGAAGTTTTACCGGTATGCACTATGTAAACCTCTACCTTATAAGAATAACTTAGCAGTTGCCTGGCTACTGCCAGTCCATCGCCGCCATTGTTGCCGGGGCCGCAGAAGATGGTGAATTTTTTTTCTCGTTGAAAGTTTTTGACGAGCCAATCGGTAACGGTGGTTGCAGCTCTTTCCATCAAGTTAATGGAAAGGATAGGCTCATTTTCTATAGTATGGGCGTCAAGCTCTCTAGTCTGTGCAGCAGTAAAGATTTTCATATCAAAAAATACTTGTTTGGGTGCAAATTGTTAAGGCTATCTCAAGTAATTAAGATAGTAAGAAACTCTTTATAAGGAAAGTTTTTTTGTCTGAAATAGGTATGGTTTACTGTTGTTATTATTATGTTTGAGTTCATGCTTCTTAAGCCAATGCTTTTTCTTTCGGGGGTACTGTTTGGGTTTGGTAGGAGAAAAACGCGCAGCAGATAAATGTATATCCTATTAGAACACGGGCAAATTCATTTAGTGCCTTTTCTGCGGTGATGGCTCCGAGGTATGAATAAACGATGTAAAAGACTATGTTCATGCCTATCAGCAGGTATAAACCTCTTTTGGATGTGAGGGCGGAGAACATGGCCCAGCATTGGGAAATCAGGAATATAACATTGAGGATTATGAACACGGTAAACATGTAATCGCTTACATCGGCTTTTTGAAGTGAAGAATATGTAGGTATTATTTTCAGTGCGCTTAATGCTACAAAAATAAAAAAGAAAATCAGTCCGAATTTTTTATGCGCTAATGCTGAGATTTTTGATGGCTCCTCTGTCTTGTTCAGGCATAAGATTAAAAAGGGTATGAAATTTATTACCGGAATAAAGCTTATCAGGTAGAGCCAGTGTGCTGGTTTGCCTAGTTGGCGGAAACGCGCTCTTAAACTACCTGCAAGTAAAAGTGTGATGAAGTAGAAAAAGGGAAGGGCTGCTAAGGTCGCATAGTTGCTCAGTGGCTTAGGGTTGTTTGTACTTAATGAATACAAGGACAATAATATAAGTGTGTATAAAATAGTAAAAGAGAAGATATACTCTTTTTTACTGTAATGTGCCTCCACAAGGGGCAGGTTTTTTAACTGTTTTGTATTGAACAGATTGCTATAAAGAAAGTAAATAGTGGTTCCTGTCAGGAGCATAAACCCATACAAAAGTCCGGGAATTAGTTTTGAAATTGTTCCATCGCCGGAGGTTTTGAGGGCAAGCAGGTGAATGACGGGCAAAAATACATAACTGAAAATTTGAAAGCTTACCCCTAAGAGAAACGCTCCTAAGGTTTTGATTTTGTTTCCTGAAAATATTTCTAGCAGGGTGAAATTTATAGAATAGATTCCCAGAAATACCATTACCGGAATAAATGTTAAGTCGTCAGTTGCTACTCTTAACGCCAGTGAAATGCTAGTGATAATCAGTAGAACTACTATATATTTTGAAAACTGCGTTTTAGATAAGTCCCTCCACCCGTGAAAGGCAAAAAAAGCTGTTGCCATAGCTATGAAAGCATAGCTGTTGATGCCCTCGTTTATGTTGCCTGTGACAAGAAATATAACGGGTGCAACTAAAAGCAGGGCAATGCCGGTTTTTAGGGTTGTTTTTTGGGTTTGGGTAAAGTTCATAGTATTCGGTATTCATCTTATAACGTCAAGATAAGGCGTTTTGGTGACTTTATAGATGAGAAAGCTCAGGAATTAAGATTAAAGTGAAGGCTGCTAATACCCACCTGCGGTTGCTTTGCGTGAGGGATCGGAGCGGTTACCCCGCAGTCCCGACGCCAGGAGGGCGAGGAGTAATAGCGTAGAGCCCGACCCCGGCCGGCTTTGTGGGTTGGTTTGTGTGTGGCCGGGGGCACGCCCTGAATATTTTCTACCGGTCTATTTCCCCCATTACAATGTCTATGGAACCTAATATGGCCACGAGGTCGGCTATCATGGTGCCTTTGGCAATTTCGGAAATGACGGAAAGGTTGACAAAGCATGGGCTGCGGCCTTTGCAGCGGAATGGCAGGTCGTAGGTGCCGGTGCTGCGGAAGAAGAAGCCAAGCTCGCCTTTGGGTGATTCGCCGCGGACGTATAAATCCATGGCTTTGGGGCGGATTTTTTTTGGTACAAGTGCCTGAGGGTTGAAGTCGCGGGTGCGCTTGTGCTCGCCGAGGAGCTTTTCGAGGCACTGGTCTATGATGCGCAGGGACTCGTAACACTCCATGACACGGACGTATGCCCTGTCCCAGCAGTCGCCGGTGGTGCCCATTTCACCTTTTCCTATGGGTATGTCAAATTCGAGTTCGGGATATACGGAATAACCGTCTACCCGACGCAGGTCATAACGGAGGCCGGAGCCACGAAGCATGGGGCCGGAGATGCCATAGTTCAGGGCAAGGTCGAGGGGCAGCACGCCTACATTGGCGGTACGCTGTATGAAGATTTTATTTTCGATAATGATTTTTTGCAGCTCCTGTAGTTTTGGCTTCAGGTAGCTGGAAAATTCCTGACATTTTTCCTCAAAGCCTACCGGCAGGTCGTAGAAGAGGCCTCCTACCCAGATGTAGTTGTAGAGCATTCGGGCGCCGGAAACCCACTCAAGCATGCGGTTGATGTGCTCGCGGTCGCGCATAAGCCACAGGAAAGGGGTGAAAGCACCGATGTCAAGGCCATAGGTGCCGACTGCCACAAAGTGTGAAGCAATGCGGTTTAGTTCGGCCACCAGTACGCGGATGTATTCTATCCTTGGCGGGATTTTGTCTTCCATGCCCATGAGCTGCTCCACGCCCATACAATAGATATGCTCGGAGTTCATGGCCGCGAGGTAGTCCATCCGGTCAACGAAAGGGATGGTCTGGTTGTAGGGCAGGTTCTCGGCATGTTTTTCGAAACAGCGGTGCAGGTAGCCCATGTGCGGAATGATTTCCTTTACTATTTCGCCATCGGTGAGGACTTCGAGCCTCAGCACGCCGTGTGTGGAGGGGTGCTGGGGGCCGATGTTGATAATCATCTCACCTTCTTTGAGGTCTTCTTCCTTAAAGTAGTTGGGCTCCGAATTGCGGAAGTTTTCTTCCTTATATATGTATTGAATCTGGTCGGTAGGCATAAATCAGTAAACGGTTTTGATTCCCTGATAATAATCCTGCAGTTTATAGTCCTTGCGCAGAGGAAATCCCTGCCAGTCGTCTGGAAGAAGTATACGGCGGTGGTCGGGGTGGCCTTCAAAACGGATGCCCAGCAGGTCCCATGTTTCGCGCTCGTGCCAGTTGGCCGTTTTCCAGATGTTGCAGAGGCTTGGCACGGCAGGAATCGGGACTTCCTCTGTATTGTTACGCTGCAGGATGACTTTCAGCACCATGTGGTGGTTGAACGGCACCGAATACAGGTGATAGATGACTTCCATGGTGCCTTTTTCCGGTCCGTTGTCCAGGCCGGTGATGCAGGACAGGAAGTCGAAGTAGGTGTTTTCATGGGCATGGAGCACTTGACAGACTTCAAGGAGTTTTGAGGCCGGGATAACCAGTTGGGGCTGCTTGCCCTGTACTTCGTCTGTTATGGCGTCTTCGCCACATTCCTGTATGAGTAGTTCTTTTATTTCCTGAAATGTCAAAACCCTGATGTTTTAGGTTTACGAATTCTGTTTTTCTTTTTTAGCCAGCAGTCGTTGCAGGGCTTCGGGTGCTTTTACAGATTTTTCCTGCCTGATTTTTTCTTGAAGTTTCAGGAAGCCCCCGATAAGTGCTTCCGGTCGTGGCGGACAGCCGGGTACGTAAATGTCAACCGGAATAATCCGGTCTACGCCTTTCACCACATGGTATCCGTGGTCCCAGTAGGGGCCACCGCAGTTGGAGCATGAGCCCATGGAAATGACGTACCTTGGCTCGGGCATCTGATCGTAAAGCCGGCGTATACGTGCGGCCATTTTGAAGGTGACGGTTCCGGCGACTATCATGACGTCTGACTGGCGCGGTGAGCCTCTTGGAAAGATGCCAAACCTATCAAGGTCGTAGCCTGAGGCGTAGGCAGACATCATTTCAATGGCGCAGCAGGCAATGCCAAAACCCATAGGCCACAGGGAGGAAAGCCTTGCCCAGTTGACGAGGTCGTCGAGCCGCGTGACGACTATGCCGCCTTGTCCGGTTTTTTCGCCGGTGATGTTATTTATATCTTTCATTAAGTTCGTCGTACAGTCTGCGTGGTACAGGCGATTTGTATTCTTTCTTTTCGGGCTGTGGAATTATCCAGTCGAGATGTCCTTTTACCCATGCATAGGCAAGTCCGAGGGCAAGTATGAGGGCAAAGATGAAGACTTCTCCCAAGGCAAACCAGCCCCACAATCCGCCGGTTCCTTCTATAAGTTCTTTCTGACCAAAGACTACTGACCATGGAAAGAGAAAGACTATTTCTACCTCAAAAAGCAGGAATATTAGTGCTATAACGTAAAATCTTGTGTTGAACTGTACCCATGGGTTGCCTATGGCTTCTTCGCCGCATTCGTATGGCTGTAGTTTTTCCGGGTCTGGCTTTGAAGGGCTCAGCATACGGGAAACGGCCATGGATATCAATACGAAGAGGAAACCGCCGATGATGAACAGCAGGACGTTGCCAAATTCTGAAATTTGTTCGTTTTCCAAGGATTCGAATGTTTATACGAGAACAAATTTACATATAATGAAGCAGAAAGTATAGTGTTTTCTTTTGCTTGTTTCAACCCCTCCAAGGGCTCCTTAACGGTTATAGCTTGATTTTAAAAGTCAATTGGTAACATCCTTGACGGTAAGTTCTATGATGGTAAGTGCCGAAGAGTAGACGGAAGGGGTAATTCCATAATCAGTAGCCCGGCAGCGTAATACCTGTCAGCGTCCATAAGACCAGGTCAGCCTCTGACACATATAAGTTAACTTTGTGAATCAACCTGCACAGCTTACCGCAACCAGATTGCCGCGGCATTTTTTCATAAGAAACTAAAGTCTTAAAATCAAAACCAAAAACTTTCCCCACCACTATCTAGCGCCTCGCAATGACGGCTAAACTCTGTTTTTCTGCTAATTACAATTTTGAAAGAAGAATTGTTCGATCATTGGATGAGGCGAATGTTTAGCCGATTTCCTATCGGCAAAACGACATTCCTGTAGTGCCGATTTTTTATCGGCATGGCTAAATTACGTAAAAGATAATCCTCAAAACTAACAGCTAAAACTAGCGGTAAGCTCCACACCCCCTCCAAGTGTTTCAAAAAACCTTGGAGGGGGTGGATTGGAAGGCAGCGAATTTTAAAAGAAGTAGGTCTAAGTGCACATTAAAAATCGTACGGACTCATTTTTTTATATCATAGCTTCTTGTCCATTAAAACAATTTGCTGATTTACTTGGTATCCGTTTTTTTTATAAAACTTCTCAGCCACACCATTACGCATGGTTAACAAATAGATATTGCAGATACCTTCTTCCTTTAACTTAAGCTCAAGGAATGCAAGAAGTTCAGAACCTAGACCTTTGCCTTGTAAACCGTTGCTAATGCAAAACTCCAGTAGGTAGAAGTTTTGCCCTTGGTCCCATATCTCTTTATATCCTGCACAAAAACCGATGAGCTGTTCTTTGTCATACATTCCATAACCAGAGAATCCCGGAGTAGAGTAAAGCTGGTGCAACTTTGCATAGGCCGATATTTCGTTCCAAGATTCGCTCCATGGACTATCGTTAAAAACTTTTATGAAAAGCCTTGTGGCTTCGTTTAGACTTTCTGGTGAGAGCTTTTGGAAGTTGTTCAATTGCCTTGGATTAAAATATTAGAATTATATGATTTTCTTTACTGTTCAGGTTATAATCATTGGTTGTTGATTATCGAAAGGTTAAGTTAATAAATGTGATATATATTCTTCCATTTTTATGGAAATAGCATGTGCCTAGCTAAGCTATAAGCGAAAAGAGTTATAGACCTAATAACTGGAATGTATATATTTGGTCTTGTTTAACCAATGGCTGGTAAAGAGGGTTTGTTTCTTGATGGGTAATACCATAGTTTTATCCCTGTTTGTGGAGTGTTTCTTAGCAATCCATTTTCTTTTGCATATTTCGGATTTTAAATATAGTACCAGTGGATTATTTAGCAATTAAAAAACAGTTGCATAGTAAGTGTAAGGAGCAGGCACAGCAGCGGTTGGATAATATTCAAAAATCGGTAAACGCCGTTCAAGATGCCGCTAATCTGGAAACAAGGAGCACCGCTGGCGATAAGTACGATACCAGCAGGTCTATGATGCATTTGGAGCAGGAGAAATTGGCCAAACAGCTATCAGATGCTAAAGCGTCTTTTCAGGCTATTGATCAATTAGACCCTAATAAGACCTATGATAAAGTGACACATGGAAGCCTTGCCATAACGACAGGAGGGAACCTTTACTTTTCTGTTAGTATAGGTAAGGTTGATTTGGAAGGTGAGACATACTTTGCATTGTCTGGCGCAGCTCCTTTGGCTAATGTCCTTATGGGTTTAAAGGTCGGAGAAACAGGTGTTTTTAACGGTAAAAAATACAAAGTTCTAGCTGTCGTTTAACCTGAAGTATGCGATAGAAAGCTCTATTGCATATTGTCGAGAGGTAACAAACGGGCAAGGGTGGACGTATAATATGGTATGAAGCCCTTACTTATCATATATGTTTTGATTATGATTTTGTGCTTGGAAAATGTTGAGGCGCAGCCTAGATATAGCAATAAGCAAGTTATGAGGGAATCTCTTGTTCAGGTAAAATGTCACAAGTATTACAATTCATTGCTTGGTGTTCCTGTCAAGGGTGTCAAAACAAAATCATGGCATATTTTTATGCCTCAATATAACACGTACTACGATACGCAAAGGGGTGTTTATATTTATTTGAACAACAATAGGTGGATCACAGAGATGAGCGTTCCTGTACACCTAAGAAATGTAGACCTTCGTTATGTACATCAAATTGAGATGGAGCTGGATGTTAATGACTTTTTGCACGAACTATAAGTGCAATTTGAAAGATAAAAAACAATGAAAGCCGGCTAATCACCGGCTTTTCTATTATTATTCAGGGTCTTTAATATTATAGTTCCTTATTTCTTTTACTTTTCCTTCTGTTTCATGTTTTATTAGCCCTATCCCCGGTGCAAAATAGTAGGTGCCTTTTAAAGGGAAACTTTCACAAGAAGTTTGGGGAGTGACCTTTATAACATTAGAAAAGTTCTTTTCATTAATGGAAAAAGAATTTAGTCTTTCTTGATCAATAGTTATTCTGTCTGTTCCGTTGCTGCACCGAATATCTTGAGATCTGCTACTTCCCATTACGTCAGTACGGAAAAAGACCAATGGGTGCCACTTGTTGGTGGTACTGTTGTGGTACCAGAAGATAACATCATTCTTATAGGTCCTAAAGCCTCCTTTATCTTCCCATGCGAAAACTTCTTTATTGTCAATGACTTTAAAGTCATTGAGCTGTAAATGTATAGTCCGGGAAGAGCCCCCTTCGTTTACCTCGTATTCCCAGCTATTGCCAATGGTCAAAGGCATATAATTGTTGTACTCAGATGGTCTTGCTATGACTTCCTCTTCAGGATCATCATCATCTTTGTTGCATGCAAATACTAATAACAGCAAAGCATAAAATAAGAAATGTCTTTTCATTAACATATTGGCAATATACAAACTTTTCAAAAACGTAAATTTAATAAAAAGATTGCCTGGTTCGGCTACTTAAGATCGGTTTCTTTGTGAAACGTTAAAGGGGGATCTGTTTTGCCTGTGTATCTGATGGTTTTATCTTATAAGATTGCCCATTTAAGTCTCTAGGAGGTATAAGTTTTTTTGTACGATAAAATGCTTTAAACTGCCTTTCTTAAATGGCGATAAGTTCCATTGTTAGAAAATAAGGTGGCCATTGATGAAATTGCGTTAAGAACTTTATAAGCATGAAGCGGCCAAAAAATTTGCTGTTTGAGCCCGACGCAAGGAGGGTGAGTTTCATCCCGATAGCTATCGGGATAGCGTAATGGTTATAAAGTTTAGCAAATTTCATCACAGGCCTTGACTTTTTTGCTTACTTTTTTTGTCTAAGAAAAAAAGTAAGGCCCTGCCGGCGAGGCAAAAAGTAACTTAGCGAGCCTAAGTAAGATAATAACACATAAGATATCTAAGTGGGTAACCCTATTATCTTATTGTATTTTAGTGTCTTACTGAATGCTCATTTCCTTTATAACCCTCCTGTCACTTTCCATCTGCTTTATTTCAAACATTCTACGGTTAGTAATGCTTAACTATTTCTTAATGTAGGCTTAACCTATAGTTAACTTTAGTTCTTATGTGGTTAGTTGTTAGTGTTTTTTATAAATTTTAAACAGAAGTACTATGCTAAGGTCTACTAGTAGAGCAATCTTAGGTATAACATGCTTTTTTTTATTAGTGCTTGTGGTTATTCGTGGAAATGCACTAAACCATGGTTATTTTGCTATTTTAAAATCACCTGGACTTGCCGGGCGTATTGCTTTTGGAGCTTTTTATGATGTGGCTTTTGCTATAGGGCTTTCTGCCATATTTTTAATATGTTGTTTTTGGTTGAAAAGCAGACCTGGCATTTTAAAGCACATGTCCACTTTATATAGTGCAATAGTTGTTTTGTTGATTTTTGTTGCACTTGTGAATGTGAAAAATATTGCCATGTTGGGAGGACCTTTCAATTATCAATGGCTTTATTATTCCGATTTTTTGGATAACAGCGATAGCAAAAAGGCCATAGCTGCTAACCTTACCAAAAGACTGTTGCTTGACTTTGTGGCCTTTAGTTTATTGACTATTTCATGTGGATTAGTATTAGGTAAAGCGCTAAAGAGGGTTCATGGTTTTCGATATAAAAAGCATGTCTTCGCCGTATTCGCAATTTTAATGGTGGGGTACTTTTTATCCGCAAAATATTATATCAACCGTAGTGATTTTTCTTACAGTCATATTGCCAATCCGGTTATTGCTTTCTCCGAATCCGTAATTAAGGTTTTATCAGACGATCAACCGGACCTTTTTACAATGGACATCCCAAAAGACTTTGAGCCTTTTGACCAGCGAGAATTAGTTCGTAAAACTTCATACAAAGGAGTAGATAATTCTATTGAAAATGTACTTCTTTTTGTTCTAGAATCTGTCCCAGTAGATTATGTGGCAGGTTACCCAGGGAATATCAAAGTAACACCGGTTATTGAGGATAACTTAAGTCGGGGTATGGTTTTTTCTGATATTTATGCACATGTACCGGCAACGAATAATTCACTAGTGTCTATTTTAAGTTCGCTATATCCGATGATTTCTTATAAATCAATTACTCATGAATATCCCAACATTCATTGGCCAGATTTAAGCGCAGAACTGAAAAAAAGGAATTATCATACGAATTTTTTGCATGCTTCTGACAACCGTTTCCAAAAAGTTGATACTTTTTTATCTTACCGTCAGTATGATGAGGTGCATGACTATAAGACCATACCTTGTGAGCGAGATACTTTCATTGGCAGTACAGAGGAGTGGAAGCACCTAGATGGTGTTGATGAGGAGTGTATGGGTGCTGCTTTTATTAAATGGATGGATCAAAGAAAAGATGATGGACCATTTTTTGCCACTTTATGGACCATGCAGACCCATTACCCTTATTTTGTTTCTGGAGAAGAAAAAGATTATCAGGTAGGGGACCCTGTATTTAACCGGTACTTAAATGCTTTAAACCATAGCGATGATGTGCTTGGGAAAATAATTTCAGATCTAGAAAAACGAGAGTTGATGGAGTCAACCTTGATTGTAATTGTAGGTGATCATGGTGAGGCTTTTGGGCAACATGAACAATTTGGACATGCTGTTCATGTTTATGAAGAAAACATTAAAGTTCCTCTTATTTTTATAAACCCTGCATTGTTTAGTGGGCAAACTAAAGAAATTATTGGCGGGCATATAGACATTGCTCCTAGTATTATGGATGTTCTGAACCTAGAACCTCCTAAAGAATGGCAAGGTATAAGCCTATTTAATGAAGAACATCCCAATCGTACCTTTTTCTTTAACCCCTATTCAGGATACCTTTTTGGGTATCGTATTGATAGCCGTAAGGTTATTTACGATGCCGCTCTTGATGAAATAATGGTATTTGACCTTAAGGATGACCCCGAGGAGAAGATCAATATAGCCAAACAGATCCCCGGTTTTGTGGACACAAGCAAGGTGCGTTTGGCGCAATGGGTGCAATATCATTCAAAAACAATGGAAAAAATCTTAGAGGAGTAATTATGAACAAGAACTTGTTGTATAAGATAATAGGAAGCTATGTTTTTTTGCTGTTTGTTCTTCTGCTTATCCGTGGCAAGGTAATGCAGTTGAGCTATTTCTCTTTTTTTACATCACCAAGGTCAGCGCCTTACATTTTGGCGGCTGCCTGGTACGACTGGCTTTTCATTAGTGCGATAACCCTCTTTTTTTTATTATTAGGATATGTGTGGATCCATAAGGTAAAGCGGTTAAAGATGCTTGGCTACACCTATAATGGGCTAGCTGTTTTGGTTATTTTGGCAGCCTTGGTCAATGTGGTCAATGTGCATATGTTAGGTACGCCATTCAACTATCAATGGCTTTATTATTCAGATTTTCTGGGCAATAGTGACAGTAAGCAAGCCATAATGGCCAATGTGAATCTATGGCTGATACTCGAAATTTTATGCTTCAGTGGTTTGGTTATTAGTGGTGGCTGGTTGTTGAAATGGGCTATTGACAAATGGGCCATTTCTAATCTTAAGCTAAGGTCTGTTACTTATGTTTCCATTTTATTGCTTTTTACATATTTTATTGGAGCAAGATATTTCATTGAGCAAAAGGGGCTGAAATATAACCAGACAGCAAATCCTATTGTTGCATTTACAGAATCAGCCATTCATACGATGTATTTTGATCAGCCTGATTTGTATAATATGGAGCTGCCGGATGATTTTGAGCCGTTCCCTAAGCCTGAAATTAACCATAAAGCTAACCTAGACCCCAAGGCATCTCAAATAAAGAATGTATTATTATATGTACTGGAATCTGTTCCCGCTGAATATGTTGCAGGTTATGACCGGGAGTATGAAGTGACACCAAATATCGAAAAGCATTTAAAGCACGCGTTGGTTTTTTCTGATATCTATGCGCATACTCCTACCACCAATAATTCTTTGGTGTCAATATTGGGGTCTATATATCCTTTAATATCATATAAAACCCTGACTGTAGAGTATCCCGATATTAAATGGCCTACTATTAGTTCAGAATTAAAAAGTCACGGATTCCAAACGTCTTTTTTCCATGCTTCCGACAATCGGTTTCAGAAAATGGATGAATACCTTTCCCATAGAAAGTTCGATTTGATAAAGGATTATCAAAACATACCTTGTGATGGCGAAGTAATGGTGGGTAGTACCAAAGAATGGAAATATTTGGATGGGGTTGATGAAGAGTGTATGGCAGATGCTTTTATCAATTGGCTGGATGATGTGGACGCTCCTTTTTTCTCAACTATATGGACTATGCAAACCCATTACCCTTATTTTGCTTCTGGGCCGGAAAAGGATTATATTGGAGACGAAAATCCCGAGCTAAATCGGTATTTGAATGCGTTGAACCACAGCGATGCGGTGTTCGGAAAAGTTTTGGGCGCATTAAAGCAACGTGATTTGATGGATTCAACATTGGTAATAATCCTGGGCGACCATGGCGAAGCTTTTGGCAGGCATGGACAGGTGGGGCATGCGGTTTATGTATATGAGGAAAATGTCAGGATTCCGTTGATTTTTATCAATCCTGTTTTGTATAATGAAAATGTGAAAGAGGTTGTTGGTGGACAAGTAGACTTAGCTCCGACCATAATGGATGTTTTAAACCTGCCTACTCCTTCAGAATGGCAAGGGGGTAGCTTGTTTAATACTAAAAGGGCAAACCGGGCTTATTTTTTCAATCCTCGCTCAAACTATCTGTTTGGTTATAGAACCCCGGAATATAAATTTATTTATGACGCTACTGAAAATAAATCCATGGTGTTTGATCTTGCCAAAGACCCTAAAGAAGCGCATAATATTGCCGACAGTTTGCCTGATTTTGTTGATACTAGCCATAAAAGATTGGCCAGGTGGGTCCAATATCATTCTTCAGTAATGAAAGAGGTTCTGAATGAGAAATAATGTCCCGTTTTTTGGGATTGTAACTTTCTCAGTTTTAAAAACAAATAGTCCATATTACAATTGTTATTATAAAAGGTTTACAATAGCAAAAAGCCTGCGATATATGGTCAGCAACTTTTTGCCAGCTATGGTTAAACGGAGCATCTCACTGGCACATGGTTTCAAAGTGTCGGATCATGTAAGTTTTACATATTAATTTTGTAAATTGCAGTAAAAAAGAAGGGAAGATTATGCTGACATACGGAATTACTCCGCCTAAAGCGAACAATACAGAGGAGAAAGTACAGGAGATTGCAAAAAAACAGATTGACAGGATCAAGAACCTGAACATTGACGCACTTATTATTTACGACATACAGGATGAGTCTGATCGGATTTCAGATGACCGGCCTTACCCATTTTTGCCGACCATGGATCCTAAGAAATATGCCGATTCTTATCTAAATGAAATAAATGTCCCTAAGGTTTTATTTAAGTGCGTTGGCAACTGTTGTCCAAATAAACTTAGTAAGGAGATAAGAGAGGTAAACCAAAAACAACATTATGTTTTTGTAGGGCCTTCGTCCAGCTCTCAAAAGGTTTCTATTACTTTGCCGGAGGCTTATAAGCTTATTCAAAAGTCTGACCTGATTAATTTGGGAGGTATAATGATTCCTGAGAGGCATCAGAAGAAAAATGATGAACATATTAGGGTGAGGGATAAAATAAAAAGTGGGTGTAATTTCTTTATTTCCCAGGCGGTATATCATGCAGAAGCTTCAAAAAACTTTTTGTCGGATTACCATTACTTATGTGAGCATACAGGACTGGAAAAAAAGCCTATTATTTTCACATTGACTTTATGTGGGTCTCCTAAAACCTTGGAATTTCTGAAGTGGTTGGGGGTGTCTATTCCTAAATGGGTTGAGAATGATTTGTTAAATGCGCAAGATATTTTGCAAAAATCTTACGATATCAGCTATCAGATATATAAGGAATTAAGCAGTTTTGCAAAAGACAAGGGAATTCCTGTGGGTTTTAATGTAGAAAGTGTAGCCATTAAGAAAGACGAAATAGAAGCTTCTTTGCAGTTGCTTAACCACATTCACCAAGATTTCCAAAAGCAAAAAGAAATCAAGGGTTTGTTTGAAGAAGTAAATGCCATTAAGGAAGTGTACACAAAAACTGCACTGGATAGAAAACTTATTAAGTAAAAAAAGGAAATACATTTCAAATGAATAAATGGGGTGAGTTTATTATTGCCCCATTTGCTCTTTTAGGAGATCATAAACTAAAAAACTCCCTATTTAGTCATGCCGTATAAGGGGGTGGAATATATGGTTCGCTTTGGGAAATAGTGATGCTTTATATTTTAAAATACTGTTAAACAACAATCTTCTTGCGGTACAAGTATACTAGCCCTATTTTAAATCCATTGGTTATGGCCTTGTTGGTCATGGCCTTGATCCCATTAGCTCTTACAGCTCTTATGGGAGAGGTTTATTCCATTGGGTTTGTTTTCCTGTTATGTTCCCTATTTAGTTTGAGGAAAACTGTAACATTAGACTTAGAAAAACAAGAGGTAATTTTTAGTAGGTCTTACTTTGTCTTTTCTTCCCATAATTGTAAACCCTTATCTGAATTTTCTAAATGCAAACTTGTACACAGGAATAAATCTTGGTTGGTTTATGGCGGTAGAACAAGTGTTAACCCTCTGCAAATGAACAGTCAATATACTGCTCTTGAATTGCATGAAACTATGAGTCAAAAATATGTACGGGTAGCTCAGGGAGATCGAAAAGAAATTCGTGCTTTGACGAAACGGGTATACCAGTACATTTCAAGAGGGGAAAAGATGGCAGTAAAACAGAAGCCCTAAGAAGTAATCTTAGGGCTTTGTAAGAATGTCTTTATTGTTCCACTTTCATTTTGCGGGTTTTTCTACGGTCGAAGCTGTCTTCTTTCCAGTACCCGTGAACCAGAGTATCGCCTCTGGCACTAACTACTGTGCCAAAACCATCTCTTTTGTTTGCTTTCCATTCACCTTTATAGTAGTCACCATTTCTGAAAGTGTAAATACCGGAACCTTCGCGCTTGTCGTTTCTCCAATCACCTTCATAGACCTCTCCATTTTTGAATTTTTGGAAACCTTTGCCGTGACGCTGGTTATTTTTCCATTCTCCTTCATAAATGCTGCCCGTTTCGAAGATGCCCGTGCCCATGCCACTGGCCAAACTGTCTAGGATATAGCCCAAATAATATACTTTGTTCCCGCCGCTGCTTTTAAACTGAAGAAGCGTTTTTCCGTCTATCTCTTTTAACCGCTCTTTAGAATAAGATGCTGTTTGTTTAACATCCTTAAAGCAGTCGACGGTGCAGTCTAGGAGGTCTTCCTGCTGAAGCTCTTCTGGGCTTTTTGCCCCGTATTTTTTTAGTGATTCTGGGCAGTTTTTTAAAAGCGTCAGTAGTTCCTTCTTAACGAAAGCATTTTCTTTTCTACTAATTTCCCTTTTCTGTAATAGGGTACTGTCCCCTGTTTTCTTTGTTAACTTATTGTAAATCTCAAAAGCTTCTTGGTATTTTTTGTCAATAAACAGTTCGTCTGCCTCAGACTTGAGCGTGTATAACGAAAATGCTTCTTTCCGAGGAATAATTTCTCCTGTGTAAGAGGCTTTTGGTGCACGCTGTCCAAGTATGTATGCACCAATTAGAGCTAGGATTATTGTAGGAATCCGATAGTACTTTTTTATAAAATGCATTGTTCTTTAAGTTTTTAATCGGCATATTGAATAGGTCGAGTATACCTTCTGCCAATATAGGTTAACTGGTCAATATTAAGGGCTATCATAATTCCCCTTCCATGATCAAATTCAAAACCTGTAGCTCCGCGGGTACGGAAGCGGTCAAGATACCGGAGTTCAACCCTCATTGCATTAAGGAATCGGTATCCTATCCCGGCATAAACACGGTTTTGGTTAAAAGTGTTCATTACTACATTTCTTCCAATATTTAAACCAATTTCATTGGATACAGCTGCATATATGGTGCCTGGTGTATAAAAGTCTGGTGTGTTGAGCATTACCCTTATTCTATAACGGAAACGAAACCTTGTGAAAAAGCGATAACTTTCGCTGCCTGGTTGATATTGGTTACGAAACTCATACCTATAACGCCAAGTATGCATAATTCGTCCACCTAACATGGGATGATGATGGAAAAATTGGATGGTGGATCGCAGTTCGTGAAAGGTAGGTCGCTCCAAATCTGCCTCTAAAGCAGCATATTCGTTACTGTGAAAATACCCTAACGGACTAACAGATAGTCTTGCATAAGGAGAAAACTGATAGTGTACCCAAGGACGTACGCTCGTACGGAGGTGTCGATCAAATACAGTTCCTGTCCCAAGCTCATTTGAGCGTCTGTGTATGGCATCAAAGCCAATACCGAATTTTGTGTTTTCAATAATTTCCGCTACTTCCAACTTGTTCCATAACAGTGTATGTGGATACACTATTTTCCTGTCTGGTACCTGCGCTTGTACAAAATAAGAAGTTGAAAATGATAAAGCTAAAAAGAGATAAAAAGCTTTGCTGATTTGTGCCAATTTAGATGCCAAGTCTGCTCCCAATTAAATATTTATACTATTTTATTTTGCTAAAATAATTCTAATATATAAAAACTGGAACTTTATCGGCAATTATATATTTAAATGTTAAAAGATATTTTTGAATTTAAAGTATAATATATTGATTATAAGTGTTTTGGTTGAATAATTTTCTAATAACTATGCTCTTTATTTGATAGAGGATTTTTCTCATTTGTGCTTGTTTTTCTAAAGAATATTGAAACTGTAGCACTCACCACCAGCATCCAAGAAGTAGTTACAGAAAACTTTGTCAGGCGATCTGAGGCAAAGTCTCCGTCCAAATGGCCAATGTTTATCGTGAGCCAATAACCTTGGAAGAGGAAATTTGCGAAGACAGCAATAGTGGCACAGGCCATAAAAGCGATTTTGTAATCAAGTAGGTGTTTAATTTCTTTTTTTATTTGAAGTAAAGCAACTGTTAGTATTAAGGTAGTGCCAAAAGTTGTTATAAGCCCTAAGGCGTGTCCAGGTACGGCCTGAAATAGGTGTTCTCTGCTATGGCTGTACACAATCATAAACAATAGTTGTGCTAACACAAATACGCCAATGGTTTTGGAAGGTATATTTTTCATCATATGGTTTATGTATTAGAATTTTAACTTGAGTCTTGCTGCGCAAAAGAAAGTTCTATTGCATATTTCAGGTTTAACATATAACTCAGATTACGCAATAGGGTTTATCTTTTGCGGTGGAAAAAGAATACAGGTTTTGAAAGTGACAAGTACTATGCTCAAGTTTTTTATACGGCACATATGATAAGCTCTTTTCTTTGTTTTCTAAAACTTGGTCGTTATTTACCGGATTTGGCCTAAGAACATTACTTCTCCCAATTTATATGCTTCAGGTGTTAAACTTTTAAATGCGCTGGCGTAGATCTTGGCAAAGTTTTCTTCTGCTGTTTTTTCAGTCTCTGTAGGTTCTTTTAAAAATGCATACTTTGCATCAGCATTCATGCTATTTATAAAATCGTTCAGGTCTTGCCTGTCACATTTAGCGACTATATCTTTTGTGTTCTTTAAGCTTTCTTCATCTGAAGGAGTGCCCAACCGTCGAGCAATGGACCTGAAAATTTTTACAAAGTATCTTTCTCCGATAGTTTTGCCTTTGTGTCTATCAAGTCCTATTTGTAATAATTCCGGAAAAACCCTCTCAGTGCCTCGCTTTGCTAAACCGTTAGCTAAGTGAACAGTAGCTTCGTACTCTTTGTTATTAATCAATAGATTTAATAAATCATCTGTAATGCCCGGTACATCAAAATAAGCTAGTGCTTCTGTAGCCCAACGTGGGTTTTGTTTGGCAGCTTCTAAAACTTTATTATAGATAACTGTATCCTTGAGTTCCGACAATGCATCTCCTTTAATCGCCGATAGGCTTTTGGCAGCAGCACTTATACATTGTCCAGAACCTTCAGTAAGCTGTTTTACCAATTCCGGAATTGCTGATGTAGCTTGTTGTATTCCTAACCCGATAATTGCTTCTCTTCTCAAAGCTTCATAGTTTTTATCAAGCTGTTGTACCAATAGTGGGACGACCCGTTGGTCTTTGTACCATCTTAATGCACATATTATATCGTACATATAGTATTCATCTGCTTCCTTATATGCATCAATGAGATAACTTACAGCAACTTTGCTTTCCTCGGGCATTATGTTATGATAGTGCAGCAGTTCACCAATGGCCTCTAAGAACATCGGAGATTTTTCGTGTAACGTAGGGGAGAGTGATACTGCGATCTTTTTATTCCCCAGTTTTTTAATTATGTCTTTTACAGCCGTTGTGCGTAAATCTAAATCTATTTCAGGGTTGAGGATAATTTTACAAATATCCGGAAGTTTCTCCCTTACTAAATTAACTAAGGCAGGATTCCTTTGAATAGCCAATTGGCATGCTCCATTAATAACATGTACCGGGTGAAAATGAGACAGTGCTGCCTTTTCATATAGCCAGTCACCTTTTTGAGAGTAGTCAATGGTTATCGGGGGCGGTTCCAAAGTTATTTTAACGCTATATTGCTTTTCTTCGAATGTTTTATGCTCAGGCGCTTCAGTGAACAGATAATCGTATAACAGATTCACCAGCTCTGTTCTTAGCAAATGTTGTTCTGGTAATTTTTCAAGCGAAATGGCAACTAAATCCTCATAGTCCTTAATTGCACTTTTGCCATAAGATTTTAGTCCCCATAAACTTATCTCTGCCATTTTATTTACGGGGAGCTCTTCCATGGCGTTTAGCAAACAGTATTTGACATTGCGTCTTTCATCATTGTTGTCGGATTTGTTTTTCCAAGTGTCTATCAATATATCCTCAAATGTATCAGTAAGTTTAGAATGCAGCGTGTTGATCAAAGTTGAAAGTCCGTCAAACTCTTCTATGGACTCATTCATTGTAGTAATTTGATACAAGTACAGCAATGAATCTACTCTAAGTTTATCGGCTTTACTTTCCAATAAAGTACTAATGCTGTCGTCGCCATCGTCAGAAGACCATGTAACTGCACCAGTTGGGATCTCATTATCTATTTTAAGAAGTGTATTGCTTATAAGTTCATAATTTTCGCTGGCAAATATCTCTTTAAGCAACCTTCTGTTCGGTTTTTTCGATTCAACTACTTCCCCAAAGTCTTTATCATTCCAATAACTTTTAAAATCTTCGTCTTCTTTCGCCATTTTACAATAGTCGGTATACTCGTCCAACTGAATCGATTTTTTCAAATTCACCAACATGTCTTTTTTGTTGTTATTAAGCGCTTGGTAACATGCCATATTATAGTAAGCGCTTGCAAACTCTGGATTCAGTTCAATCGACTTTTCCAATATCTCAACAGCCTCTTCTTTTCTATTGGTATTCCATAGTGCTAGGCTCAACCTCTTATAAGCCAAAAAATCATCAGGGGCACTGCCTACTGCTTGCTGGGCATATTCAAGCGCTTTGTCCCACTGTTTGCGGTAGGAGTAAAACAAGGCCCTGTCGAGAAGTTCATGTACTGTCATTATTGTAAAAATTAAAACTCGCCTTACTTTGTGCCAAATGTAGTAAATTATGGCTAAGGTTATAGGATAAACTATTAGGTACTAGTGTTCAACACTACCTCTCCTAGCCTTAATTGTTTATTTAGGTCCCTGCTGAAAAAGTCACAAGTGTGCGTAGCCACAAGGCATGTCTTGTGGCTACGCTAAGCATGGCCTTACATGAAGACGTATTGGCATACTTCGAATGTAAGGCCATAAAGTAAATTGTGCGCTTGTGGCTAGCCCAAAAAAAGGGTTAAAAGCTTCTCAATTTACTGTGCACGGAAAATAAAAAATAACCGATAGACCCTTGCACCTATACCTCCTAATTATACAAATATAAACAGATCAATATTTTGGACGTTTTTCAGCGCGTCCTACTTTACGTATTCTTGTCTAACAACCAGTGTCACTGTTTCATCTTCCAGCTCTAAATATCCTTGGTCATAGCAGAAGTAATAGGCCTTGCCTGAATTTGTCCGGTATATATTGGTAAAGTAGTTAAAGTTAAAGCCCATGGCCATCAGTCTTTCTTTGGACATACGGGCTTTCCCATCTGGATTACATTCTGCTAATATACGTCTGTTTTTTCGAAGTACGCTGTTTACTGTACGCATGAGATGGTTGGCACCTCCATTCTGCCGGTTGTGCCAGGCATTGCGGCAGTAGTCGGAACAGAACTTCTTGTCACTTCTGCCTTGAAAAAATTGCTGACATTCCAGGCATTTTTTTGGTTTCATAACAAGTTGATTTATAGTTAAAAAATCGTTTATAAACGTTTGCAAACATTTATAAACGCTTATAAATGTTTAATAGACGAATAATTTTTCAATGCTTTTCCACTTTTGCATCACAACATTAATCACGGCCGGGATTGTAAAAATAAATTAATCAACTATTTAAAAACAAGATAATTATGGCTAACATTAAAAACAAAGTTTACTTGAATGGTTTTTTAGGCAGAGATCCTGAGATTAAGACATTTTCTAATAACCGCACCATGGCACGGATGTCTATCGGAGTGTCCGAGTCGTACAAAAATTATTCTGGACAATGGATGTCAGATACCAATTGGCATACATTGGTGGCGTGGGGGAAACTTGCAGAGTACGCTGAGAGTAATCTGCATAAGGGGGCAGAAGTTAAGGTGGAAGGGAAGCTGGTTTCCAGGAGCTATGAAGATAATTCAGGAAAGAGAAACTATATTACAGAAGTTGTAGTTTATGACATTGAATTAGTTCCAAGGAAAGAAAAGGCAGAGGCAGAATAATGTTAGTTTAGTGGCGGTGTTTCTTTTGCTCGAAAAACAAGAGTTTTATGCAGGCAAAAATTCGGATCAGAATTTCCGCTCGCACATGTGTCTTTCGGGTTTAAGCCGCCACTCTTTATCTGCTTTCGTTGTTTTAAGTGGGGTAGAAATTGAACATTTTATATGTTTTAATTTTGGGGGTAGATTAAAATTTAGGCTTGGCTTTGCGAAAAAATGGCAAAAAAGGGGAATTTTAATTATCTGTTAACGATATTTGGAACGTTGTTTGTTTAATGAATATTCCACAAAAAAAACAGATAGAAATTATCTATGAAACCTACCGTAATTGAGCGTTATATTGTAGAACCAGTATCGCACTTTATGCACAAGCAAACCTCTACAGGTATTGTGTTGCTTAGTGTTACTATTCTTGCCTTAATTGTTGCCAACTCGCCACTTGCTGAATATTATCATGCACTTTGGCATCAGAAATTTACCATCGGGTTCGAAAATGCCAGATTAGAAAAAGACTTGAGCCACTGGATCAATGACGGTCTTATGGCTATTTTCTTTTTTGTAGTAGGCCTTGAGCTCAAACGAGAAATGATGGCAGGAGAGCTCGCCAAACCTAGAGAAGCCCTTTTGCCTATAGTAGCAGCTATTGGCGGTATGGTAGCACCCGCACTTATTTTTTCTTTGTTGAACGATGGTACACCTTTCAGCAAAGGCTGGGGAATACCTATGGCTACTGATATCGCTTTTGCGCTTGGTATCCTTTTTATCTTGGGGGACAAGGTGCCTGTTGCACTAAAAGTCTTCTTAACGGCTTTAGCTATTGTGGATGACCTTGGTGCTGTACTTGTCGTTGCGTTTTTCTATACCTCTGAAATCTCTTTTGTGAGCCTAGGTTTTGGTGCTCTGTTCTTTGGCTTGCTGATCGGCGCCAATTTGCTTGGAATTAGAAATACTACTTTTTATGGTATTCTGGGGATTGGAGGTCTTTGGCTTGCATTCTTATTGTCAGGGGTGCATGCTACCATTGCGGCAGTACTTGCAGCCTTTACCATCCCTGCAAGTTATAGGATAGACACTTCTGTGTTTTCAAATAAAGTGAAGTCGCTTTTAGGAAAGCTCAACACCCAAATTGATAATAGTACTGCAAACTCCAAGCGTATGTTAAACCATGACGAATTGCATGTGTTGGATAAAGTTACCACGCTTTCTAAAGATGCCCATACGCCACTGCAACGTCTAGAACACGCATTGCACCCGATTGTAGGGTTTGTGATACTTCCAATCTTTGCTTTTTCCAATGCAGGTGTGACTGTTTCAGGTAATTTTATTCAGGACCTTATGAGCCCTTTGGCATTAGGTATTATCCTTGGCCTTAGTCTAGGAAAGCTGTTAGGTATTGCTTTGTTTTGTAAACTTGTTGTTGCGCTAAAATGGACTAAGCTTCCTAAAAATGTGACTTGGATGCATATTTACGGCGTTGCCTTGTTGGCTGGCGTTGGTTTCACCATGTCCCTATTTATTACGGATCTTGCTTTCTTGAATCCGGATACTATTAACCAAGCGAAGATTGGTGTATTAACGGCCTCTACCATTTCAGGTGTGCTCGGCTACCTTATCTTAAGTAAAGCACCACGTAGAAAGAAAGTGGCTGAACAATCTGATGTTTCAGGAGCGGTTCCTGTCTAGGACTGAAATATAAGTTAATGCAAAGGTCTGGTTTCTATTTGAAGCCAGACCTTTTTTATTCTTATTCTGGCAAAAGAGATCATGGGTCTGAGCAATGGAGTATGTAAATAGGGTCTGCTTAGAAATAAAAAATAGCGGCATTAAGAGGATTTTAGAACTATTTTTATGAATTTGAGGGAGTCCAAGTGCAAAGAAATATGCAGAAGACCCCTAAAAGGCGTGCACCACGCTGCGAATATTCAAGTCCCAGCCAGTTGTCAATTATTGGTTTCGAGACACCGTTTCATAATCAGCTTGACCCCAACAACCGGTGGGTTTTGCTCAGCAACAAAATTCCATGGGATGAACTTGTCAATCTCTACAACAAACGCAATCCTCCAAAAAAGACAGGGAGACCGGCGCTTAACCCTCGTGTGCTGATTGGAGTGGTGATCATCAAGCATATCCTCAACCTGGATGATCGTGAGACAGTTGCCCAGATTACCGAAAACATGTATCTGCAATACTTTCTGGGGTACAGTTCTTATATCAAGGAGCCTCCATTTGATCCATCTTTGTTTGTAGATATCAGAAAACGGTTGGGGCAGGAACTTATCAATGCGATGAATGAAAGGATCCATGAGTTTTACATGGAAAAAGCCCCAAAAAAAGTTGACAAAACTACGAAAGGAAAAAATGACCCTCCTTCCTTTGCCAGTGGGCAAGAGTCTAACAAAGGAGAGGCAATCTTTGACGCAACTGCCTGTCCTCAAGATATCATTTACCCAACCGATTTGGGGCTGCTGAACAAAGCAAGGGAAATCACCCAACAGATCATAGATGAGCTTCATTGTAAAAATACCCAGGGGAAGAAACCAAGGACTTACAGAAAAATAGCTCGTAAAACCTATCTGAAGGTGGCCCAGAACAAGAATCCATCAAGAAAAGTAATTCGCAAAGGGATAAAAGCCCAGCTCCAATACCTTAGAAGAAACTTCAAGACCATTGAAAAGCAGCTGGACAGCTTTGAGGTTTTTCCTTTGTGTCATCGTACACAGCGGTCATACTGGGTCATTCAGACACTTTATGAACAACAGCTTGGCATGTTTAAGAACCGGGGCCACCATGTAGCAGATCGGATTGTTAGTATCCATCAGCCTCATGTGCGACCTATTGTACGGGGAAAGTCACGAGCCAAAACTGAATTTGGAGCCAAGATCCACCTTAGCATGGTGGATGGTTTTTCCTTTCTGGACACTGTGTCCTGGGAGGCTTTTAACGAGGGCAGTCATCTTGTTGATTACGTTGAAAAATATCGGAAACGGTTTGGTTTTTATCCTGCCAAAGTACTGGCAGACAAAATTTACTGCACCCGTGAAAACCGGAAGTGGTTGAAGGGAAAAGGAATAAAACTGGCAGCCAAACCTTTGGGCAGGCCATCCGCAAAGGCAGTGGAAAACCACGTAAGTCCAGGAGAGAGGAATCCGGTTGAAGGAAAGTTTGGACAAGCAAAAAACAGCTATGGGATGAACCGTATCCGTGCCAGACTTAAGAATACCAGCCAAACGTGGATCGCCTCAATAATCCTGGTGCTCAACCTGGTCAAATTGACCAGGCAGGCACTCTATTTTCTGAGTTTTTCAGCATGGCATAAGTCAATTTTTAACATAATTCGGGGTCTGAAAGACGTATTTGAAAGGATGACAATAAAAAACCGGCCTGGCGAGCGCTCAGGGCCGGTTTTTTACATATGTTAAATTTGAGTTTTTCAGCAGACCCTAAATAAACATAGCCCTAATGGGGTATAGAAGATATAACTGATATTGCGCCCCGGTTGGGGCTTTGGTTAGTCTAGTGATTTTTTCCAATGAGCTGTCGCCCATTGTTATATATTTCGCACCTTTGGTGCTTGCATTAGGAATTTATTTGTAATAAGGCTTAAGGTCGTGTTAGTGATCATTAATTAATATAGTACGAATAACAACAAGGTGTATGAGAGTAGCTGTTATAATATTCGTTTGTTTTATTCCCTTCGCAACTTTTGCTCACCAGGATCTAAATATTTTTTTTAATAAAAATGATGTACACCTTGTTCTAAAAACCGGATGGGCAGAATTTGAAATAAAGCAGAAAGCAAATATATTATTGCATTTAATTGATAATCTGAAGAATAAAGCCGAGTATAGTGGCGAAAAAGTGTTTGTTTATTTTAACCATGACTACACTTACTCGGATTCTGCTACTTATTCACTGGGCTATGGGGCATTTACCTATTTTGATGAAAGTAAGTCGGGAGAAGATACCGCTACCGGAATTAAGGTCTTTATAAAGGAAAGGACGATCGACATTCCTAAGGTATTATATCTCATAAACTCAGCTTTTGAAAGGGTTGAAGATATTAAAAAAGAACAAAGAGCATTTTTCTTTGATAAAAAATACAGGTTTGAATCAATTCCGTTGGAAAAGGTTTTAAACTTTCAACAATATAATAAGCTAGTGGAAGAGCTGTTGAGCGAAAAGACCTATAGGTTTATCAATCCTTCCGAAGAAAGGTTGGCAATCGATTATTTTTATAGTCAAAGGTGCTTTAATTTTTATGTACCAAGTAATAAAGAAGGAGACGAGGAACTTGTAGTACTGGAGATTCCTCACATACATGAAATCTTGGGTGACTCCCAATATGGGTACTTTATTTTTTCTAATGATAGTACCTTTTATTTTTTGTCCTCATACGAGAAAAAAGCCAAAGGCCCATATGTTGTAACCGGTTTGTGGGGAACTAGAGCTCCTGTCGAGAATATTATTTATGACCATTCTCCTGAAAAAAGGTTTACCTTTTTCTTTACAAATTATGTTGATTCAAGGAAAGTTATGTTTGTTCCCGGTAAAGATTTAGTCATTTCTGATTTTAAATCAACTGAAGATGAGTTTATCGCTAGTCTTATAAGTAAAGAGGAAGGGGGGTATTCAGATATGAAACTTAAAGAAAAGACTGTCTCAGGGTGGTTGATTGGCCTATTAATTGTTAGTGTTTTATTAAATATAGCTTTTATAATAAAGATCAAAAAAAGCTAATGAGCAATATTTTATATTTGTTTTCTAGAAAGATAGCTCTTGTAGCGATTTTGGCTGGTTCGCCATTTCTTGGTATAAGTCAAGATATAATGAAAGCACTTGACAGTAGGGCTGAAATAAAGCCTAAGTCTAATGTTATTGATTGGGTAAAGGCCTTGCCGATAGAATTAACCAGGTATGACTACACAGAGACTTCATTTGTTAGTACAGATAAAGGACTTATTCAAGAAGGACATCCAGACAGTTGGCTTGTTCAGGTAGCTGACTTGGATACATCTAACGGGTATATACGTGCAAATGGATATTTACCCGGCGTTGGTGACTATACTCCTGAAGAACAGTTTAAAGTATTTAGAAAAGCTTCAGGAGATCACATCTTGGCTTTTAACTATATTGACAAAAATAGTCCTCAACAAAATTCTTTAAATTTTTATAAGGCTTTGAAAGGTAAGGTATATGAGTTGCCTCACAGCCAAGTTCTTCCAGAAGTTGACATATATGATTTTATTACATCTGAAGACTATAATGATTTGCAAAAGCATTTTAAAAATGCTGGTGATATAATAAATGAATTGCTCGTTTTTTATTATTTGCCTCGTCAAGGAACAGCCATTCAAGCAGGGTTATATTATTCTTTAAGTAGCGAAAATAAAGACTTTATGGGTAGTCTGAGTGAGTTGATAAAAGATAAATGGGAAGTTGATGGATTTGTGGTTTATGGAAAAGTTGAATTGAAATGGAATAGTAAAACGGAAAAATTTGAAAAATAACTAGTAGAGTGCATAATTCGGCTAACCTATAATACCCTTGCTTTTTAAGCAGGTAGCGCTGCACGGATAATACCAGTTAATGTTATAAGCTCCAAAGGAGCGAAATAGATCAACTCAGGGGTTTGGCCCTGAGCAATGAGGCATATAATAAAACATAGCCCCAACGGGGTGCGATAAAAGATATGCTCAGGACAGGAATGGTGGGAATTTATATTGCGCCCCGGTTGGGGCTTTGGTTAGTCTAGTGATTTTCTCCAAAGGGCTGTCACCCATTGTTATATATTTCGCATCTTTGGTGCTTTTGCTAAGGTTTTATTTAATCTTCCGTTTATGATTATAACTCTGTTAGAAGTCTTACGTCTAGTGCCTTAGAAGTGTTATGCCAAAAGAGCGCTGCCCGCATAATGCCAGTTACCGATGCAAAGAAGCTAATAAGCTCCAACGGAGCGAAAGAGATCAACTCAGGGGTTTGGCCCTGAGCAATAGGGCATGTAATAAAACATAGCCCCAACGGGGTGGGATTAAAGATAAAGATATGTTCAGGAATGGTGGGACTTATATTGCGCCCCGGTTGGGCTTTGGACAGTCTTGTTATCTGTTTCCATGGGCTGCCGCCCATTGTTATTTATTTCGCACCTTTGGTGCTGGTACTAGTATATGGTTTATGTCTAATTTATAACAAAATTAGGTGGTAAATAACTGTATAATCATAGGGAAAAGTTATATTAGACTATTAAGCTGGGGTGATAGAAGATCTAGGCTCTTTGTTCATAAAAAATTTATTAGAAGCCGATTTGGCTTAAAGGTTGATTTCAAATCATATGGTTCTGTCTAGGGCTTTTACATATCGCACAAATTTATCTTTATCAAATTTCAGAGATGTGTTCCACAAAAATATAGAGGATGCTTCTTGGTGTGAGAATATCAACGGTTTTATTTCTGAAGTGTCATTTAGGTATTTCCCAACAGGGCATTTTATAATGTTGCCTTTTCATATGTATAAAGTTAAGGGAAAGGTAGTAGGTGATGACGAAGGGGCTTTTGTAGAACTTAAAGTCGGACAGACGAATGTTTTCTCATTGCTTCAATTAATTGTTGTTCTGAGTATTGTACTTTTTACTTTTATTAATAACATAAGCTATAGTAGCCTCATTAAGGTTGCTTTATTTATTATTGGGGTCGGTTTCAGTCAATACCTTATTTCTTTAGTTTGTATTGACTTTTTGAAGAGGAAGGTTGTGAAGTGCTTGCAATTATCATCTAGCAGTCTGCCATAAACTTTTTATCAGAAAGTGTCTGGCACGTTTCACTTTTCTTTACATTGATTTTATAGACATGTTAACCTTTAGATTATGAAAGCTTTATTTTGCCTTTTGTCCATTATAGTTCTTTTTTCAGGGTGTTCTGAAAGTCAAACTGAGCATATAGCCGAAGAGGCAGGACATGTTTCGGAACAAACAGAGGTTGTTCGTACCAATGAAGAACCGGAGGTGCAGGAACGGTATAGTGCATCCGTGAACTATGAGAATATTAACCCTGCCATTCGCCCCTACATTATAAAATTAGATTCTTTGTTTGACCAAACCCCTTACTATATAAATTCTGAAGGCGAATACTTCTTCTATGTGTGTAATGGGTGTTACTCTCGAAAGGAACAGGATGATAAACCCTTGATTCAAATGGGCATCATCAATGAGGCTTATGATACCATTTTGGCCCCTGATTACTCAAAAATATATAATCCGGATGCTACTGTTAAAGACTATATTGAAATTGAAATCAATGGAATGAAAGGGTTGTTTAACTATAAGACACATCATGTTATAGAGCCACAATATGAGGTGATATTTCCGTCTGACATTTCCGGGGTTTTAGCATTTGGGAAAATTGGAGATAAGCATTATGCTATTAAAGAAGAAGGAGCAGAGCTGATTGATGAAGATATTCCTTTATATAAAATGCATGGGGAGAAATGGGCATTTGACATCAGGGCTCCTCATATAAAATATCTTTATGACAGTTATCATATAATAGAAGGTAACGGGCCGAATACAGGGGAAAGGGTAGTAATTACTCCTTCCTACATTCATCAACTAGGCTATGCTCCAGAAGTTATAACAGGTATTAACCAAGCTCAGAATGAATTTGGTGTCGGATCTGCCGAAGGCAAAATTATAGAGTCTTTGTCAATTACCGATAAAATTGTTGCGTTAATTTCTTCATTTAAAGAAAGCGGTATTGACGGTAGGGATTACTGGAATAATAAGCATCATCTAATAACAGTAGATGATAAGAACAATGTATTGGGCAGTGAGTTGTTTAACGAAAATAGGGGGTATGGTCAATTTCTGTGCGAAGAAGGAGAGGGTGCTTTTAAATTTCTGGAAGATAATATGCTGGAAACCAGAAGTGCTGCCTATGTCAAGGAAGCATACCCACATTATGATTATATGTCTCAGTACCATTATTACCAAATTCTTCAAGATGGAGAAATCGTAAAGTTGGAGAGCAACAGGTTCTATGAGTTTACCAAGTATATCAAACTGGACGAGTCTTATTTCTTGGGGTGTTTCGCTAAAAAAAATTCTGACCAAGAAACTCAAGACGAAGGTAATTATTGGCTATACAATCACCTGACCATAGAGGATTTGGATATCATGAGGAATGAAATCTTTGCTGATTACGGGCTGAGGTTTCAAACAGAAAAGTGGCAACAGTATTTTAATAAGCAAGAGTGGTATGCTCCCGCCTATGATAATGTAGATCATTTACTTACAGAAATTGACAAGCACAATATTCAAACCATCCTTTCGGTCAAAGAAAAGATAAGCGGTAAAGAAGCTGAATTAAAAAAACTGATCTTTTATGTTGCGGCCGGTTAAGCTTGTTCTCCTTTTGATCATTTCAGGTATAGGTATTCTGATTTTTTTAAAATCGTTAGACTACTACAGTCCTGATTTTACGAGAGGGTACTTGCTTGGGAAAAAGGAAATTTTTGACGGGCTTTTCAAATATGGGCTATATGCTCATATAATTACTGCACCTTTTGTCCTTTTTATAGGCATTTTCAGGTATTCTTCAGGTATGAACTTAGCAAAAGAAAACTTCATAAAGCTCTAGGAAAGATTTATGCTTACCTTATCCTTTTTGTTTCCGCACCTGGAGCTTTGATAATGTCTTTTTATGCCATAGGAGGGTGGTGGTCTATCAGTGGCTTCCTTCTGTTGACCGTTTTATGGTTTGCCTTTACCTGCTATGGATTACATCATGGGCGTAAGGGAAGGTATTATCAACATAAAAATTTTATGATGAGAAGTTATGTGCTGACTTTATCGGCAGTGTTTCTTAGGGTCATTTCATTTGTGTTTGTACATTTTTTTGCTCTGGAAGGTTCGGGATATTATGCTCTCATTGTATGGATGAGCTGGTTACCATTTTTACTGATCACGGAAGGGGTGTTTCTGCATAACTGGAAGAGTCGGAAATTGGTGGGAACATCACCTTTTTAGCTTTTTTAACCTGAACTATGCGATAGATTTCGTCATGAGGAACAAAATAACAAAGAATCAGTCTTTTGGGTCGCAAAGTGGTATTGCTGAAATAAGAAGCTGCTAGTCCGTGCCATTGGTAGCGGGAAGCAAAGATGCTAGTGTAGTCTGCTCCTGCAAAAGCGGGGTTCGGGTAGAGCGCATTCGCATAGTACTGAGAAAACTGTGGTGATTGTGCTTTTGCCTGCAAAGTAAGCAAGCCAAAAACCAACCAATGCAACCCAGACCTGATATGTGCACGTCATACATGAGCTAAGAACGGTTAATCTAAGCATATAAATCATGTGGTATCGGATTGAGGTAACACTCCCTGTTTTTCGTTGATGTGTGACACCTCTTTCGGCATAGGGCAGCGTGTCAAATTCGATCACCGATCACCACTTTCAAAACACCTCAAACCACAGTCTCCCGACTTATTTCACAAATTACACTGAATTAATTAATTTGTTTAAACCCAATTAAATCCCCCTTTTAACTAGTTGTGTGAAAAAACACAAATTTTTTATCGAGTATTTGATGGGATTTGTGTAATTTAGTGCCGCTTTTCGTCATGCTTGTGCGAATGGTTATTGCCAGCTTGTTTTAGTACCTATGGAAATGTAATCAAACAGCGTAACACCAGGAATGATGTTATAGGTCTGTCACCGTAGGGAAAAAACCTTGCAGACTTCAATCAGGCAGGATTTGTTGTGTCCCAGGATACAACCGCCGGCGTGCATAAGATTATCGCGCCGTTAAAATTTTTTATTGTTTAACCGGGCATAGCCTGAAAACCAAACCGAGCCATGTTACGTCATGCCTTACACCTGTTCTGCGCATTGTTTTTATTTCCTGCGCTGCTAACTGCACAAAATGAATTTACCTTTGAAGTCACGGGCGAGCCCAGTGACGCCTGGGTTAAGCTGCACTGGGAGATTGGTACTTCCCACTTGCGGGCCAACGACGATCAACCCGTATACGTAAAGATCTTCGATGATGAAACGGGAGAAACCCTCCACGGCTATACCGTTGGAGATTTTTCTTGGGGGTTTGCCCCTCCGGAGGAAGCCGAAACAGGGAGCTTTACCCACTTTGCTGGGCCTGATGCCATGCACACTTACCGGCTCCAACTGTTGGCCGTAGGCGATGGCCAATTGATCGAAGAGGCTTTAGTCACGGGCAACACCGATCCCTTCCGGGCGCCGGAAAACCTTCAGGTATCCCAGCAGGCGTATGCCCACCGGGTCACCCTGACCTGGGAGACGGATACAGACCTAGCCTCCGAATTCCGGGTGTACCGTGATGACGTACGGCTGACCCGTGAGGTGGAGGAAACGGATCCGGGCGTATTTTCCTGGGTAGATTCCGATCGCTCCGACAATCCTGAGCACCTGGAAAACGGTGCGACCTATACGTATTGTGTGGTAGCATATAACCGTAACAGCCAGCAGGAGTACGCACCTGTATGCGGTGACGGAAGCACATACCCACTTAATTTTCAGGCTGCCGAAGTGGTATATGACGACCGGGTGGAACTGACCTGGAATGACCTGGCCGGACAGGCGGCGACATTGCGGCTCTTCCGGGATGGAACCCAACTCGCTTCGTTGCCTGCCGATGCACAGGGCCATACGGATGAAAACCCCATCCCGGGTCGTGACCATACCTACCGGCTGGAACTGCTGAATGCACAACAGGAACGGCTTGTCAGTGCATCCGAAACGGGTGGCACTCCTCCCGATGGCCGGGTCACCGGACGGGTATATACGGCTCGTGGAGGGATTGGTATTGCCGGAGCGACCGTGACTGCCGAATTGGAGGTGGATGAAGAAACCGTGACCCGAACAGTAACTACCGGGGCTGATGGGATGTATGAACTGGCAGGCATCTATTATGGCGAAGCCGCTGAGGTCACCCTGACCATTGCCAAAACCGGTTATGCCTTCCAGCAGGAAGCTCATGAAGTACTTCTGAAGATGGACAGTCCGCACAAAAGCGGAATCGATTTCCCGGCTAATACGGGATACGATCTGGAAGGGGAGGCCGACCTCACCCTGGAAGATTTTGTCGCCAATCCGGCAGCAGCTCCAGATCAGGTGGCCTTTTCCTGGGCATACACTTCTGACGCCCAGCCCGTGTTTTTTAAACTGTACCGCAATGATGCCCTGCAAACAGTTTTGCAGGATACAGATACCTGGGTAGACCAGACCGGTGTGCCCGGACAAAGTTATACCTACCGGCTGGTGGCTTATCGCGTAGATGCAGGGGAGGAGGTTACCCTTCGGGAAAGCACTTTGGAACTATCCTATCCGGAAGTTACTTCGGTGTCGGAACTGGAGGCAACTCCCACCGACGATGGAGCCATCGCCCTTCACTGGGAGCATGTTTCATACCACCATGCCGGCTTTTTGATCTATCGTGACGGGGATCAGATCGCTGACCTGGCACCTGAAACATTGACATTCACAGACACCCTGGGCCTTCCCGGTAGTACGTACACATATACTGTGGCACCCTACCTGCTCAGAGGGCTTACGTACATAGCCGAACCGGTGGCCGCCGACCCGGAAACATACCCGGAACCCGAAGGCCCTACCGATATAGCGGTAACCCCATTGCCCGAAGCCAATGCCATGCACATTACCTGGGACAGTCCGCTCAGCCCGGACTATTACTATGATGGCTACCGGATTGAACGGGACGGAGAGCTTATCGCCACCGTCGCGCGTCACGTTACGGAGCATGAACTGGAAGACCGGACCGGCCGGCCAGATGCGTCCCATACCTATAGCGTCTCCGCTTGGAAAGCGGTCGGAGAAGCGGTCTATACAACGGCGCCCGTGACAGCCACGGCGACACACCCGGCCGTACTTGTGCCGGTCATGACCGGTGCTTCCGATGCCGAACATGCCAACCGCATCACACTCACCTGGGAGCCGCACCCCACCGGGCGGCACGACGGATATGCCCTGCTGCGTGAAGGAGACACGGTAGCCGTATTGCCTGCCGGGCGACAGCAGCATACGGACGTACTGAACCTGCCTCCCGGAGCCGGTCCGACATTTGATTATGTACTTCACAGCTTTGTCAACCGTGACGGTGAACGCCACTATTCAGCGGCAGCCACTGTCACCGGCACCCGTGCCACGGATACCGGTACGCTGCCACAGCCGCAGGCTTTTACGGCTTCTACCGGCTATCCCGGGCAAGTCAACCTCGCCTGGGAATACCCGGCCTACCTGGTCTATGAGTTTGAATTGTACCGCGACGGGGATTTACTCACCACATTGGCGCCAGACCGCCGCAGCTGGGTGGATGAAACCGCTGCTCCGGGCGAGACACACCTGTACGAACTGCAGGCCACCCATGCCTCAGAAAATAGCCCCTTGGTCGTGGCGCAGGGAGGGCTACGTTCGCTTAAAGGACTAAGCGGGACGGTAACAGGCCGGGACGGAACCGGCATAGCAGGAGCTTATGTGACTGTCACCGCTGCTGAACCTGATGGCGCCGGTTTTCGGGAAGAAGTGACGACGGATTCCGCCGGTACCTACCGTATAACCGAATTGCCGGCAAAGGAAGGCCTGGAGCTGACCGTTACGGTGGAAGCAACCAACCACACCTTTGACCCGGATACCCGAACGATCACCATCACCGCCGAAGAAACCCGCTATACAGCCGGGTTTACCAGCATCCATCCGGCCGGCAGTGGCGTACCGGCTGCTCCCAAACTTACGGCCCAGCCAGACCCGCTGACCTTGGAAGTTACGCTGGCCTGGAGTGCTCCGCAGGGAGCAAATACCGGTTTTGAAGTCTACCGCGGGCTGACACACCTGGGCGATGTAGCCCCCGGACAGCCGCACCACTGGACCGACCGGGAAGGAGAGCCGGGCATGACCTACCTGTACCAGGTGGTCCCGTATACCAAAGCAGACGGCGAGCGCCACTATGGCGAAGTAGCGGAAGCGACAGCCGTTTTCCCGAAGCTGCAACCGGTCAGCAGTCTGGAAGCCACCCCTCGCACCGGGGAAGACTATGTGGACATCCGGTGGAGCCACCCGAAAAATCACGCCACCGGCTTTTACATCTACCGGGACGGCAAGCGCATAGGCGAAGTGGCCGCCAGTAGCTCGTTGGCATTTGCCGATACGGACGGTGCTCCCGGGCAAAGCTATAACTATAGTGTCCGGGGCTTCCTGCTTGGTGAGGACGGCCGTTTTTTCGAATCTGGCGCGAAGACAGCCAGAGCCGTATTCCCGGATGTAGCCCCGGTGCTGACTTTTGAAGCAGCCCAGGCTCCCAACGGGGTAGCGCTTGCGTGGGTACATCCTTCAGCCGATGCCGATGCCTTCCGGCTGTACCGGGATGGTCAGCTACTGACCACCCTGTCCGGGGAGACCGATGCGTATACTGACTACAGTGGGGTGCCCGGTACGGCGTATACTTATACGATCAGTGCCCGACGCACGGTAGATGGGCAGTCCTTCCTGAGCCGCGCGAACCAGGCCCAGGCTATCTTCCCTGAGCTGGAACCCGTGACGGGTCTCACTGTTACACCCATCGAGGCGGAAGACCATGTAACACTCAACTGGGTCTACCCGCATCTCGGGCACGATGGTTTCATCCTGTTTCGGGAAGGAAGTGAAGGCGAGCCTGAAGAACTGGTTCGCCTGTATGAACCCGAAGCGCAAAACTGGCTGGTGACGGACGGTGAACCCGAAGCGGAATATACCTACCGGGTGATTCCCTTTGCCTTCCGGGAAGGAGACGAATACCGGGCGGAAGAAGCGGTGTACCTGTATACGCACCCCGAACTGGCTGCGCCGTATGACCTGGCAGCCTCGCAGGGAGCGCATGTTAGCCACGTGGCCCTCACCTGGGCCCATGACTCGGAACGCAATCACGGCTTTGTGATCTACCGGGACGGGGACGTGCTGGATACCGTAGATGCCGGCCGCCGGCAGTACCGCGACATCATTGCTGAACCGAATCTTATTCAGTATACCTACCAGGTGCAGGCCTTTTTTACCACGGAAGGAGGCGGTATCCGCACCAGCACGCCCGGAGAAGAGGTGACGGGTTATGTACGAGCTTTTACTGGGGAAATAAAACTGGCAGAAGCACTGGGTGCCAGGGTTGTAGCAATGGATGGCAACCGTATGGTAGCGGTATCAGGGTATGAAAGTGAATTTATGTATTTTGTCTATCAGGAAGGAAGTGATGAGTTTGTGCTTCAAAATAAATATGGTTCCAGTACTGATATAGGGGGGGGGCGTACAATTGCAGTTACACTTCAGCAGGATAAGCTTATAAAAAATACATCCGATGGAGGAATGAATTCATGGCTGTTTGAATTAAATGAGGGTGTTTGGGAGTTTACGCTTAGCTTAGGCTCGGTGAATCGTAGTGTAGGACCTAATAATTATATGAGTAATATTGATGGCGATAGAATCTTATCTGAGGTTTCAGGCGGCGATCCGGGAGCGCGTGTTTTGGTCCATGAGAATGGTTCCTGGGGGGAAGAAGCCCGTTTTGGGGAGGATATTGAGATTATAACTAGCCTTGGGTTGTCTGGCCGTTATGCTTTCCTGGGAGCAAGCAGCATTGAAGATAATCGCCAGGGAACCGTGTACGTGTATCGCCGGGAGGGAACTACCTGGGAGCAGGTACAAGTATTGGAGGGTAGCCAGAGCCAGGCAGGTGACCACTTTGGAAATTACCTTAATGTGCATGGGGATAACCTGGTGGTGGGTGCTTTTTGGGAAAACAGGGCGTATGCCTACCGGTACCGGGAAGGCAACTGGGAAGAAGTCCAGCGCCTGGAACCGGAAATGGCCGGAGCCGATCGGTTTGCTCGCCAACTTGTGGTGCATGGCAACTGGCTGGCCATAGGTGAAAGGCATACATCGCCAACTACTGCACAAATTCATTTGTATCGGTGGGATGGAGAACGCTGGGAACGAAAGCAGACCATTGATGCATTGTCCGATGGTCGTGAGATAGAAGTGGTAAGTGATTTTGATTTGTCGGCTACCCACCTGGTGGCTTCGCTGATTGGTGGTGGGCAAACACAGGTAATTACAATGCGGCTAATGGAAAGTCGCATCAATAACATCACTGCCACTTCCGGTGACTTTCATGACCAGGTGCGGCTGACGTGGGAGGCTCCCGAATTACCGGGAGACGTCACCGGCTTCCGGATTTACCGGGATGATCAGCAGGTTGGAGAGGTCCGCCGCGAGGAGCGGGCTTATTTTGACTACAACGCCCTGCCCGGTCACGTGCACCGCTACCAGGTCGTGGCAGTGTATGCCAGCGGAGACGAAGCCGTCCCGGTGGCTGTCAAAGGCCACCGCCGGGCCAATGGGGTGCTGGAAGGCCACGTCATTGCCGCCCAGGGCGGACAGGGGGTGCCCGGCATGCAGATTACCGCCCGGGCCGTAATTGACGGGGATGTGTACCGCTATACGGCCGAAACCGATGCCTCCGGGGAGTTTCGCATCCCGGGCGTCTACTACGGGGAGGAGACGCGCTATACAGTGACGGCTTCTTTTCCCGGACATCAGTTTGTAGAGCCGGAAAAAGAGGTGCGCCTTTCGCTGGACCAGCCCACCCGGTTGGTGCCGGTGTTTGTGAACAATACCGCCTATGTGATTGCCGGTACCGTAGCCCGCAAGGGAGCTACCTGCGGCATGGAGGGGATCGAGGTGTCCCTGGCTACTTATCGCAGTGGCCAGGATGGGCCGCTGACTGAGCAGACAACTACCGATGAGGAAGGAAATTATGCCTTTACAGTCAACCCGCTGGATCCGAACCTGGAGCGGATTGAGGTGTGGGCTGAAAATACCCAGGCATACGGAGAACCCGAAGCGATGGATTCGTTGAAGCATGATTTTAAGGCCGGAGGTTTTGAGGGTCACCTAGCCGTATATACTGATTTTGAAAATTTCCCGCAGGTGACGGAGCTTAATTTTACCGATGAGCTGACCTACACGGTTACCCTGGTGGTGCGGAATGTCTGTGCGCCCATTGACGAAGAGTTTGCCATTCGCATCACTTCGGAAACGGGTTGCTATGACAAGCAGTTTTATACCTCACCGACTTTTCCGGGACGCCTGGTGGAAGACCTTCCGCCAGTGGATATGCAGATTGTCGTGGAGGGGGTGCGCAACGCCACGCCACAGAGCCTGGCCATGGTGGATTACCTGCGGGTGCGCCCCATTACCCTAGCGCTGGGGCAGGTGCATTTGGAGTATGGCTTGTCCGATCCGGAGGCCGTGGCGGCATATACGGAGCGTAGCTTGGTGTACCACAACCAGCCGGAGATTAGTCTGGATGGGGCCGGGGTGGACTACCTCTGTGATGATCCTGCACAAGCTTTGCTGGTGGAGCAGGGAGAGGCGTATGAGTATGAGTTTGTGGTGACGGAAACACACAACGGGCAGTCCTGTCCGGTAGATGAAGGGTATCTGGAGATCGTGAACCACGCATCCTCGGATCCGTCGGAGTTGCAATTAAATTATGAAGACGAAGCGGAGGCTTTTCCGGCATACCTGTTTACCGGAGGGACACCCAACCTGTCCGCGCCCCATCTGCAGAGCCTGACCGTTCGCTATATGTCAAATGAAGACCGCCTGCTCGGAGAAGAAACCTTCCAAGTGTTTGTAGACGGTACGGCCCCGGTTCCCGGCAGTGATGTCATTGTGGATGCTTCGGATGACGGTGTATTCCAGTTGCCTCTCTATATCCTGAGAGACCCCATGGGGGATAGGAGCTTCAGTGAGTTGAAAGAAGGTGTAACCGTAACCAACCGGTTAAAGATGCAATCAGAGCATATGTTTGCTCATGGAGCAGAGCTCTCTACCAAATTTACCGCAGCTGGGGTAGGAATGACGGCAAAAGTGGGTATGAAAGCCGGATATAAATCCCGCAGGTCGAGTATATATGAGGTGTCATTAACCACGGACCAGGCGATTCGTACATCAAGTGACCCCAAACACGTAGGTCGGCCCGCAGATGTGATCGTGGGGGCAGGTATCGCCATGCAGTATGGCCTGATGCAGGACGTGACCCTTGATGAAAACTGCCAACCGGTGATGCAAACAACCATCGGGTTCAGCCCGAATGAAATTACCACGACGTGGTTGTATACCGTGGAGCAGATCGAGGAGCTGATTGATCAGTATGATCACCAGATCGAACAGGTGATGGAAGGGACACTGCAACTGCGCGATGCGAATAACCAGACGATTGAACAGGGTGCCGCCGTAGCCAAGCTGCATTCTTTGCGCCACAACTGGATGCAGGTATTGTGGTACCACGATTGGGGGGCGCTCCCGCACTGGCTGATGTGTGCCAAAGACAGGGAAGAGCTGTTCCCGCATTATCATCGCTTTACCCGCCGGTATTCGTTGAACCCTTGGAGGTTTTTAAAGGATCACTTGCGGGCTCAGGAGACCTTATTGGATGAGTTTGATGCCTTGCGGGCGGAAATTTGTAGTCAGTTAACCGGAGAGTCCGGTATGTCGATTCCCCGCCCCGATTTCTCAGGGGGCTATGAGCCGGTTGAAGAAAGGCCGGTATGGACATCGGAAGACGTTGAACGCTATAATCGGTTGTATGCTGTGTACAACAGGCTTAACGCTATGGAAGAATTGCTTGGGCAGATTACCGGAGGGCAAAATTTCATGCTTGATCAGACGTTTAAAAACCAGCTTGTTAGCCAATTGGAAAACATGTCTGTCGAGGAAGCCCCGGGTGCTCGTAACTTCACCTTTGGAGGAGGAACGTCCCTTTCCCGGAGTACCACCTCCCGGACATCGTTTAACCGGTCCCTTAGCCAGTCGGCTTTTTTAAATACCTCAGCCAGTTATGGGATTCTACTCGACCACGAGGCGCATGCGGGGTTTGGTTTCATCCTCAAGGCAGCTGGATTAGAAGTTAAGCCACTGGCGACGCTTGAATTTAACTTCGGCGGTGAAGCCACACTGGAGGCTGGTAGCTCCGAAACGACCACCACATCCTATACCCTATCGGATCAGGATGTGGGAGACCAGTTCAGTGTCACCGTCATTGATGGCCCGGCGCGTAACCATACCCCATTTTTCCAACTGGTGGGCGGGCGCAGTTCCTGTCCCTATGAACCCGGTACCATTGCCCGGGATGTACCGGACCTGAACCCGGTCACTACGGATGGGGAGGTGGTGTCCCTGCAGCAAAGCCGGGTGCCTCCGGATGAAGCAGCTATTTTTCCGCTGCAGTTGACAAACCTGAATCCGTTTAACGAAACACGTACTTACGAACTGTTCCTAGACCCGATGAGTAACCCGCACGGAGCTATTGTCAGGATGGGTGGCCAACAGCTTGGGGTCTCCGACCCGCTGACTATCCCGGCCGGACAGCCTTTTTATACCAATATCAGCGTAGAGAAAGGTCCCGTCTCGTTTCAGTATGAAGACTTGCGCATCGGCATGCGCTCTACCTGTGGCAGCGAAACGGCCGACGTGTTGTTGAACGTCTATTTTGACCACCAATGTACGCCGGTGAGCATAGTCGCTCCGGGGGATAACTGGCTTATCAGTCGGGCCGCTCCGGGTAGTGAGGATGAGTCGTTGATCGTTACCCTCAGCGACTATAGTGTGCAAAACCCTAACCTGGAGGAAATATCACTCAATTACCGGCGGATCGGAAGTAACCAGTGGGAAAGAATCGGTTCCTATGGTAGGGATTATTTAGCAGATTACTTTGAGGATTACCGACATGTGTATCAGCACCCGACCTACCCGGTTAGCTGGAATATATATGGTAAAGACTTGCCGGATGGAAATTATGAGCTTCGGGCCACTGCCCATTGCGGGGCAGAGGGAGAAGTCCATTCCAATGTCGTCCGGGGACGGGTTGACCGCAGTCAGCTTCGCCTGCACGGTCGGCCTCAACCGGCTGATGGTATCTTGGGATTGGGTGATGAGCTTTCCATCAGCTTTAACGATAACCTGGATTGTGCAGTGTTTGATCCGGATAGTTTCACCCTGGTCACGCTGGCGGACGAACCTGTTCCCATTGAGTCGGTATCTTGCTTTGGCAACCGGATTACAGCAAGCCTGAATTCGGGCGACTTACAGGATTATAATGGTGTCATGGCCCGGGCGACGCTGGTTGGAGTGGCGAATACCGGAGGGAATGCCCTTGAAGAACCGGTAACGTGGGACTTCCGGATCGTCAACAACCCCGTTTACCTTCACCCGGAAACGGTGGACCTGACCTTGTACCAGGGCCGTACCGAAACCGTTATTGTGGAATTGCATAACACATCCGACGCAGGACAGACTTATGGGCTTTCTGTGGAAAATGATTCCTGGCTACAGGTAGACCAAACAGCCGGTTCCGTACCACCGGCGGGTCGCCAGGTAACGCTCTATGTGGATGCGTCAGACCTGGAGCTAGGTGGACATTCTAACGAGATTACCGTCACGGTTGACGGATTTTCCGATGTCACCTTACAGGTGGATTTAACCGTAATTCCCGAAGCGGCCGACTGGGAAGTGGACCCCGGTGACTATACGGAGCAACTGAATGTCATTGCTGCCTATGAGTTGGATGGGGTGCCGGGCAGCGATGAAATGGATAAAATTGCGGTGTTTATCGGTAATGAACTTCGTGGGGTAGCCAACCTGCAATCTACGGGAGCAGATGCAGTGTCACATGCGGCCTACATTACCGTAGGAGGGGGACCGGAAGATGCCGGCGAGCCGTTGCGTTTTCGCGTGTGGGAAGCAGCCACGGGAGTTGAATACGATGCCCACCCGGAAGAGGTGTATGCATTTGAAACGGACAAGGTACACGGCACTACGCCAAGGCCACTGAGGCTGACTATTGATCCGGAGCAGGATCGTGCCCGTTATATTCCGTTACGGGCCGGCTGGACCTGGATATCCCTGAATACGAGGATGGATTCTATGTCAGTTGCGGCTGTATTGCAGGACTTAACCCCGACAAACCAGGACATGATTAAAACGGATAACGAGACCTTCAGTCGCTACGAACACGGAGCCGGAGGTTGGGTCAGCCTCGACCTGGATGAGCTGACACCGGGCACCGGCTATCGGATATACTCCCGGAATGGTGATACTCTTCGGGTTACCGGTCAAGTAATTGAACCGGAAAATGTACCCTTGCAGGAAGGGTGGAACCTGATCGGCATGCCCCTGGATGAGCCGGTGACACTGGCGGCACTTGTCCATACCTTTAAGGATGGAGACATCATCCGCTCTCAGGATGCCTTTGCCACCTATACCGAAAATAATGGTTGGACGGGAACGCTCCGGCTTTTGAAACCGTATGCGGCTTACCAGATGCAGGTAGCGGAAGGCGGTTGGATGAGTTGGAACCCGGCAGCAGGCACGGTGTCTTCGGATATGACCATGAGTATGGATACGCCCGAAGAGGATATAGCAACAGATCCCGCGCAGGTGGCTGCCAGACTGGCTGATAGTGAAACGGATGACGGTCAGCCCCAGGACTGGGAGGTTTATGCACCGGACTACAGTGAGAACATGATCCTCACTGCGTATGTAAAGCTGGATGAGCGTGTTTCTGACCATGATTACAATCAGGTGGGGGCCTTTATCCAGGATGAACTGCGGGGTACGGGGCAACTGACTTACCTGCCGGAACTGAACCGGCACCTGGCCGTCTTTTTCATATACGGTAATGCCGGTGATCAGGGAGCACCTGTGCGTTTTACCATTTATGATGATGAACGGCAGGAACTGCGACCTGCCCACCAGGTACTTGAATTCCAGGTACATACTGCGCCGGGGACGTTTATGAACCCGTTCCGCCTGAGTGCGGGTGAAATTACCGGATTGGAAGAAGCAATTTCTGAAACGCTGGAATGCTATCCAAACCCAACCACGGACAGGACTTACCTGAAATTTCACAGCAAGACAGGCTTTGCTTCACAACTGACGGTGCATGATCAGGTAGGGAAGGTGCTGCTGGAACAGGAATACCAGGTGCAGTCTGGAGAAAACCGGCTAGTAGTGGATGTGAATCATTTGCCGACCGGTATGTACTTTGTGTCATTCCGGTGGCAGGGAAAACAGCAGACTTTTAAATTGATTAAACTATAGGGCTTCCGGTTACATCGCCAGCAAAAGAATGTTGTTCGCTTGCGCTCACATGATAGTTTCCGCAGATTCCGAGGATAGCGCAGATTGATACGCAGATATAGTGCTTTGCACTATATCTGCGGAATTTGCGATATCTGCGGGAGGCAAGAAACACAGGGGGCGCAAGCGACTTATTAAAGATTTGACAATAGAAGTTTTTGATGATACGAATTATGTTTCCCAGCGTGCCCTAAGTGAACACTTTGCCCAGCAAAGCTGTATCCACTACAACGGGACTTGATCTTTTAGTTATTTCTTTTTTTTATATGCGGTGGTTATGGATATTCGATGAAAGTTCTTTCCTGAATGAGTTACTACGTATTATATGTTGGAAGCAGGGCTAACGCATTTAGAAAACATCTAAAATTTCTTCCCTAAAAGCATCGTTGAATATTGCTTTATACCTTTTTTTTGGCTTTGTTTCCTTAGATTTATGTTTTTGTAGCAAGATCAGGGACACTTTATTCAAGATGTGGAAGTTTTGTGCTGTATACCCCTTTCTTCTTCTGGAACTATCTTCCCCAAAAACCACATCCAGGCTCCAGTGCAGCTTGTTTTCAATTGCCCAGTGGTTGCGTATTGTACCGTTAAGCCATTCAGCGGTCTTGTCATGGCTGCTTATATAATACCTCACCTGTTGCTCCTGCTTTCCTGTAAGCTTGTTATAGCGCTCTGACTCTAACCTTGCCACTGACTTTATGCCGCACCATTGATGTGCTGCATCTATGAACCTCAGGTCATTTATCAGTTTGCAGGTGCGGCTCTCCAACCTGCCATGTCCCGTGTCTATCTGTTTGTGCACATCTGCAACCCCCTGTTTTTCAAATACCCTATCTATTTGCTGGAATAGCTCTTTCTGGTTGTTCTTTACAGCAATTACATAGTCACCGTTTTTCCGGATTATTTTTTCCGTAATATCTTTTTGGCAGCCCATGGCATCTATTGTCACTGTTGTGTTTTCAACAGTTATCATATCCAGAAGCTTGGGGATGGCTGTGATCTCGTTGCTTTTGTCTGGCACGGCCAATTGACCGAGGGTAAGATGGTTAGCGGTGGCATAAGCCGATACCATGTGCAATGCATTGGCGCCCTTTCTGCTGTCATACGATCCACGGATTCGCTTCCCGTCAATATTGATTGTCTCGTTTTCGACTGGCCTGAACATGGTTGATGCCCACTCTACAAAACACTCGCCAAACTCATCCGGTACTATCTTTGCAAATACCCTTTCCAGGGTATCGTGCGAAGGGACACCGTTACGGTAAGGGAAAAATTTACGTAGCCATTCAATTTTTTCTTTGCCGAATGTAACAATCTCATGCCAGTCCCCCGCATTGCTGACAACGGCACTTACGCACAGAAACAGGATCTCCTGCAGCGGATATTTGAAATTGCCTTTGATGGTTCTTCTTGGTTCTGACACAGTGCCAAAGATACGAACAAATGAATCGGAAACTGAATTTTTTAATGGAGTTCTCTATATAGAAAAAAGTCAAGCCAAAAATAATAAAACACTGATTATCAATTAAAAAATTATTATATTTGTATCGTCAGTGCCCCGTAAGGCACCCATAAATTAAATAAACCCAATAAAGGTTATGAGACTTACGGAACGCCCTGTAAGGCAGTTCCTTACACCCTAAAGTCTAAATGCGTCAGCCCTGATGTGGGAAGATGGTAATGGTGTGTAGGTTTGCATATGGGCATATGTAGAAGTTCCCAATACCCCTATATTAGATTTAAGCAGACTGGTTTATGCAAGCGGAAGTTTTAAAAAATACCCTAACACGTGAGCAAATATTACTAAAGCGATCCATAGTTTTTGCTTCTATTTTGTCTTTAGCGGGCATAGGTTTCGGAATATGGCTGGATTCGCAGATTATCCTCTTTGATGGTTTTTTTTCAATAATAAGTGTAGGTCTTTCAGCGCTTACTTTTATTATGAGCATCTACATCCAAAGAAGGGATGATGCTAAGTTCCCTTTTGGGAAGAACATGATAGAGCCGGTGGTAATAGTATTTAAGTTTATCATGATTGGCCTATTGTGTATATTTTCCATTTTTACAGCCATCAGAGATTTGCTTGCCGGTGGACGTGCGCTAGACTTAGACCTTGCATCTCTATACTCTTTATTGGCTTTGGCAGGTTGCTATGGTTTTTATTTGTACCTGCGAAAACGGATGTATAAGCTTCAGTCGGACCTCCCCTCTTGTTGGTGTTTTCCACCAACAAGTAAAGGATGCTAACCTGAACACAAACGGTTCCATCCTTACAGCTACCGGGAGAGGGTTGTCCCTCTTTTATTTTCTCGTCAATAAGTAAAAAGTAATATCTTAATAGGATAGCTACATGAATTTAGAGTAACTTTATTGGGTGATCTGGTAAAGATGGTAATGGACTAGGAAAGAGTATGTTTGGTATATTTAAAAGAACATCAGGAGGAAAAAAAATTAGTAAGGAGGAGGCTTTTTGGAATTGGTTTTTGGAAAATAAAACAAAAATTGAGGAGTTTCTTGATTCAAACGAAAAAGACTTTTCCATTTACAATGAGCTAACGGACAGAATTCAAGAGTATAATGAACTGTTGTTTCCGGAACTGACTAAGACAAATGAAGGGAAGTATGTCTTGATAATAACCCCTGATGGTATAGAAGACGGTGTTTTGCCGACTCAGAAGTTAGGAGAATCTCATCCAAAAGTTAAAAATTGGATTGTTAAAAAGTTCAGGCAACCACGAGACGAAATATTTTTGAGCTTTAATGGGGTGGAATATTCTTTATGACATAATAATATATCCAGAAATAGATTCGAAAAAAGGAAAAGTAGATATTGAAGTATTTGTAAAAAATTTGGACAAGGATGTAGAGAATTTCAAAAGCCTAGCTTTTCTATACTTGGATCATATTTTGGGAGAGTACAACACAATAACAAAAGTAGGATTTATTGACTTTTATCACCTAGAGGAAGGTAAGACTGTTAAAAACGGCATTAGTGTGCTAGAGTTAAGAAAACTTATTGAAAGGGAATTACATTAAAAGTTGTACATTTAACAAATATAATGTCTTATGTAGCTCTTGATGTGGTAGACGTGTCGTCGGCTAACATCTTATAACTGATCTGTATGGATGGTGGAATCATTTTTTTTAAATGCTAGCCTATAAATTCATTATAATAATTGCTTTGCTCACTCTTTGGAAGCACGATCAGTCATTCGGTCAATCTCAAAATGAGAAAACAAGGAAGCAAGTTGTTTATTACACATATGGAATGCCTAGCTTCTTGTCGGGGGATCAGTGTCTTGAAGAATGTCAGGCGAAGTACGGGTTTAAAGAAGTGCCCATTGCAGGGTGTGTTGTTAACAATAGGATTGTAGTAAAAGCCAAAATTAGAGCATGGAGGTCAGACCTTATTCAGTTTTTCAGGTTCGGCCGTGGTTGGTATAAGGACTATGAGCAAGATCTGAAAGAATGCAGGCAGGATGCTAAAAGGTAATCGTTTTGCTATTTTCTTTTTTCCCAAATCTGAGGGTTTCGACTGGTGTGAAATACTGAATAAACTGTAATAGTTTTTACTTCTACCTCATAAATAACAACAAAAGGGTACTTTTTTACTACAAATATTCGCTTATTCTGATATTTTTCCGGGTAACGGTGGGGGTGTTCACGAATCTTTGAAAATACTGACTCAATAATTGACAAAAAGTCCTCTCCCAAACCTTCCATTTCTTCTTCATAAAATCGGTATGCCTTAGATAAATCTTCTAAAGCTTCTTCTTTAAGCTTCAGATTGTAACTCATAACCCTGACCTGATCTTTTGTTTGGCTTCTTCCCAGGTATAGGATTTGCTCTCTCCTTTTTTGTGCCGCTCAATACGTTTGTCTAGCTCGGTCTTCTGCTCTTCAGTCAGGTCAAAACCTACAGTCTCTTTTACCTCTTTTTCAAGTATGGTATGGACTGCCTGCAAAATCTTTTCATCTTCCACCTGCTCAATGATCTTATGAAGCTCTTCTCTGATTTTCTGTTTTAATGCCATATTTATTTTATTTGATACTACAATATAACGCTTTTTTTTCTCTTCAGTTACTTATTCTCCTCCCTCTTTCCCTCTTGTTGGTGTTTTCACCAACAAGTAAAGGATGCTATCCTGAACAAAAAAATACTTCTGTTAATTTCGACAAGGCAGGAAAAGTTTTAGAACAGTATTTCTTACTTTGAAAATAATCATAAAAAGCATTTCTGGGTTATCAGTTTTTGACAAAACCGTTTGCTATGGAAATACAAACTAAAACTGTTCCGAAAAGGGAGCGTATCCCTGTTTCGGAAGTGCCTAAATATAACAAGCCGCTTGTAGGCAGAATGAAGTTTTACTATAAAAACCCGATTGCTGATGCATACTTCTCATACTTATTGGCATTTGGCGCAAGGGGTGGCGCCGATGTCGGAGAGGCGTTTTATGCGGTTAGAAACGTTGGACAGTATGACGTGGAGGGTTGGGTGCGAGAATTCACCAAATTAGCAAACCTAGTAGAAAAAGATGCGGAAATAAGCCTTTCAAGAGAACATATAATTACAGCCAGAGAAAAGTTTCTTCGGGTATATTATCTCAACCGGGTTGCCTTGTTCAACCTTAGCCAATAAAATCACCAAATAGGTTTCAGGAAGTGCGCAATCATTCGGTAGAGATGTTTAGAAAAGCTGCGGCTTTACATAGTTACCCTATTGAAACCATTGAGGTAGAATATGAAGGGAAAAAACTGTTTGGATATTTCATAAAGCCTGACAACAGTAATGTCAAACGACCTACGCTTTATAATGTTGGTGGAGGGGAGTCCTATGCTGAGGATATGTGCCTCTTGTTTGGCATAGGAGACCAAGAACGTGGGTATAATGTGGTAACGGTAGACTTGCCAGGCATGGGAGACACTTCCATGAGGGGAATGAAAATGCTTCCTGATATGGAAAAGCCTCTCAGCAAGGTTATCGACTACCTGGATAACAGGTCTGACGTGGATATGAACAAACTGGCTGTTTTTGGCCCCAGTTTAGGAGGGTATACAGTGATAAGGACGGCGGCATATGACAAGCGAATCAAAGCTTTGATTGCTAATAGCCCCATCCTGAATATGTATGATTACCTGGTACAGGCCAAAGGAGCAAAGTTTTTGGCTAAGTATGAAAATTATCCTTTTTTTAAGGGGCTTGCCAGATTTTTTGGGTCATGGCTAGGCGGTCTGTTTAATGTAATGGATAGTTATAAATCGAGGTGGAAAGTTAATACAATGCAGGAATGGCTTGATGCTTGCAAGGAGTTTAAGGCAGAGCCTTCAGCCGTCCAGTGTCCCAGTCTTTTGATGGTAGGGGAAGATGAACTGGCTTATACCAATACCCACAGATTTGTGACAGACGCTATGGAGAAAATACAGCATCCTGAAGTTGATTTAGTAATTGGCAAAGCTGAACTTGGCGCCGGAGGCAAGATTATGTTGCCTCATCTTACGGAAATTCGCCATACTGTTTATGATTGGTTGGATGAGCTTTTTAATAAAACAAAATAAGTACAGTTCGCACAAAATGTAGGAATGCAATTAGAATATCATATTTCCGACACAGAGCATCCAGAAACGCTGTTATTTGTTCATGGTGCCGGAGCGAATGCTGATCAGTTCAGGAATCAATACGAATTTTTCGCTGAGTACTATCAGGTTGTTTCCATATCGTTACCCGGACATGGGAATTCTCCAAAGCCGGTAAAGAATATTACCGAGCAATATGCTCTTGAGCTTTTGGCTGATGATGTTCTGGAGTTTATAAATGATCGAAAGCTTAAAAATATTCACTATATAGGTAATTCTGCCGGGGGTGTTTTGGGGTATATTGTTGTGACTAAGTCCCCTGGTTTGTTTTTGAGCCTGACAACTTTTGGCACCACAGGACAATTAAACCTTCCTAAGTTTGTTGCTCCACTTGTAAGAGGGCTTGACTCATTCATGCTTCGGTTCTTTCAAAAGAAATATCTGAAATTTGTGGCCAACTATACAGGCTTAAATGACGATTCAAGGCAAATGGTTTATCAAATGTTTTTAAAAGCTACCGGTGCTATACCGCATATCAGATACCATTTGGCCCGCTACAATTATTTGGAATACATAGCAAATTTACCGGTTAGATATACCCTCATTCAGTGTGAACATGATAAAGACATTAACAAGGCCTTGAAAACAACCTTAGAAGCAATGGCAGTGAACCCAACTGCTAAACTTGTTACACTGCCAGAGGCAGGTCATTTAGCCAATTTAGATAACCCAGGAGCTTTTAATGAATTGCTGTTGAGTGTTTTGAAAAGCGGTGTTGACGGTACGTGAACATTATGCTTCTTGATTCTAGTACTTGGCTTGACACCAAAGTGGAAAGCTGAAATAGGTAGTTTTGCTAAGCTTTTTCATGTGGGAAAGTTGGATAGTTTATTGTCATTAAAACCCTACTATATCTTTCAAGAAAATACCCAGGTGCTTATTGAACGCTGCCGGATTGTCCTGATTGGCAATATGGTTGGCTTCCGGTATTTCAACACACAAGCCGGAAGGATATTTTTTATGCCAGTTGCGCGCCGCTTTTCTGATGAAAAACAAATCTTTTTGTCCATAAGTGATCAAAATGGACTTTTTTTCGGGTTCAGGGTTTCTCTCAATAAGGTCCAGTGTCATGTCTTTGGTAATCTTTAGCACGAGTTTTTTGCCTGTCTTTTCAATGGTTTTGGAAAGGTAGTTTTGCACTTCAGGTTTAACTGCCCTATGACGTCCGAAAGACCTGTGAAATAGCCCTGCAGGGATAAGGTTAATCATGCCCATGAACAATGGAATAAAGGCTTTAGCCCAGTTGCCTGCATGACTTTTCAGCTCTATGCCCGGTACATGCGCCGTAGCAATGACTTTTTTAGGGTATTTTAGGAGGAAATATTGGCTGATCATGCTGCCAAGTGACTGCCCTACCAATACTGCCTTGCTGATTTTGAGCTCAGTCAATAATTCATTAAGGCAATCTGCAGCCATTTCTGTATATCGGGATTTATAGTTTTGCAATGTACTATTGCCATGCCCTGGCAAGTCCCAAAGGATTACATGGTAGTTTTCCTTCAAGGACTCTATCTGCTCAGCAAAAGTCCTGTGGTCCATGCCTACACCGTGAATAAATACAACTGTTGGGTTATCTTTATTCCCATGTGATTGAAAATAAAGTATGCCATAACTGCTTGTGGTAGTTCCTTCCTTCATATTATTAAAACCTTTTTGCAAGTAATTCTTAATAAGCTATAGTGACTATGACAGAGATCAGAAGTTGGAGCAATTTCAATCACATAAATAATAATGTTATCATACTAAATTGTCCCTCAATTTAGACTATTAACTCTGCCGTAGCTTTTAAGTATAGAACACTATGGCAGAGTCGATTTGCTGTCTATAGACAGTTCTATTGCATATTTCAGGTTTGTTTTCAATGTAAGCAATTAATACTTCTTCAATGATATATCTAACATTTAGCCTTTTGTTTTTTGTAATACATTTTACATGTTATATAGTTGCTGGTGTAATTGACCTGCAATTGGCAAAGAAAATGTATAAGGGAAAGGACCGCTTGTATAAATCTTTCTTCAGAAATATGGAGAATAAGGAAGAGAGCGCTAGGGTCGCTAAACTTTTATTGCCGTCCCAATTTGTCAGAAGCATGTTGATGTCTGTTGTTTTGTACCCCATCTTGCCTTTTTTAGGAGAGTTGTCCTTTGGGTTGCGGTTTCTGTTTATGGGTGGCCTTATGTTTGTTTATGCTGACTTTTCCAGTGCAATTCCATTTTCTAATACCATAGAAGGGCTGGTGTATTTGAAAAAAGAGTTTGTAGCAAAAAATGTTTTTTGGACAATACAGTTTGAGGCAATTTTGTATAGTATGTTGTTTGGTATGTTATCAGCCTGGATTTTGTTTTGAGTTTAAAGCTGAATTATTCTATAGGTGTTTCGTTATGAGGAACATGGTTTTTGGGATGCAAAGCATAGCTGCGCTATGGTTAAGACTATTAGAAAGCTATAATGCATATTTCAGGTTTAACTGGAAGGCTGCTAAACAAGGATGCCTTAATTTGCTTATAATTTATCAGAACCTGATATTGGGCTAACATTAATTTCAAGAAAAATTTTAACAGTAATGAAAACAGCAGTTTTTAGTGCCAAACCATTCGAAGTTGATGCCATGGAAAAGGCTAACGTGAAGCAAACACACCAGTTAGTTTATCTTAAAGAGCAATTAAATGAAAATACTGTCACGCTAGCTGAAGGTTGTCAGGCAATCGCTGCTTTTTCCAATGACAACCTTTCTGCGCCGGTACTTGATAAATTGTCCGGTATAGGCATTAAGCATATTACACTTCGTTCTGCTGGCTATGACCATGTAGATTTAAAACATGCTACTAAGTTGGGTATGTTAGTAGCCAATGTTCCTGAATACTCCCCATATTCCATTGGCGAACATGCGGTGACCATGATGATGAACCTGAACCGTAAAATCAGGCTAGCAGACCGTCGCCTGCGCGCTTATAATTTTGAGCTTGACCCATTGGTAGGTTTTGATATGCATGGTAAAACTGTGGGAATAATAGGCACAGGGAAAATTGGTGCTGTTGTGGTTCGCATTTTACATGGGTTTGGATGCAAGTTGTTGGGGTACGATGTAAACAAAGACGAAAAACTGACAGAAAAGTATGGCTTACAATATGTGTCCATAGAAGAGCTTTTAGAAAACTCAGACATCATTTCTTTACACTGTCCCTTAAACGAAAGCACCAAATGTATGATTAATGCCGATGCTATATCGAAGATGAAGAAGGGGGTGATGTTAATCAATACTTCACGTGGGGCAATAGTCAGTACAGAAGATGCCATCAAGGGAGTGGAGTCTGGACATATTGGATATCTAGGGTTGGATGTTTATGAAAATGAAAAAGGGCTGTTCTTTTACGACCACTCCGACCAACCAGGGAAAGACCCTCTGCTGAATCGTCTACTTGAATTTGATAATGTTTTGGTTACAGGGCATCAAGCATTTCTTACGGAAACTGCATTAAGAAATATTGCAGAGACTAGCTTGTACAACCTGGGCTGTTTTGAAAAAGGGCAATCCTGTCCAAATTTATTGAGTTAAATGAGTGGGTGAATAATCTGGGAAATATACTTTAGGGTTGGGAAAGCAGCAAACTTGTAGTGTAGCCTTATGGTTTAAGAAATAAATGTGCGATTTAATTATTTTCCACTATAAAAGTTCCTATTGCATTTTTTCTGTTTCTGTAAAAGTTGTTGGAGATGAATTTTAAAAAGCTATTGCTTATACTTTTTATTATCGGTGTTATTGCTCGGATATTTATTTTTATCGCGGAACGGTGGGGGGATGTTTAGGAAGAGGAAGATGGTTCGGTTGATTGTTCTGTGCTTAGGATCAAGCTACGGTGGGGGCATAAATAGGGCGCGCTGAAAAACGCCTATTTATATTTGTGTAAAAATTATGAGGGATAGGAGCAAGGGTTTTTCGGTTATTTCTTAATTTACCGTGCACAGTAAATTGAGAGACTTTTAATTCAATAATTTTTTTGGGCTAGCCACAAGCGCACAATCTACTTTATGGCCTTACATTCGAAGTATTCCAATACGTCTTCATGTAAGGCCATGCGTTTCTTGCACACTTGTGACTTTTTCAGCAGGCCCTAAATAATTTCATGAAAAATAACTAAACAACTGTTGTTTTCATAGAAAAGGGGCATTATGCCCCTTTTCTAGAAAGAAAGTCTATCGTTCCCTAATAATATCTACTTTAGTATCTGGACTCATTAAGACATACGGCCAGGCAGATGGTTGATCTGTTCGTATATAAAGTAAACCTTTTTTTCCCGAACTTGTATTTTCAAATCCAAAGACCGCTCCAGTTGCTAGTGGAACTGTTGCTCCCTCTCCTGACTGTCTTCCACCTATACAACTACCTTCTGGAAAAATGCTATGTGGAGCTAAAGAAAAATCATTGTCAGCAAAATACTTGCTTATTAGCGCATCGTCTTTTTTTGTGGCATCAAATTGCTCTTTAGAGAGGTCGGTAACATAAAACCGAGTTTCAACGGCTACTTCTAGCCACGGTTGGTGGAAATTATCCCAATAATACTCCTCAGAACGTGCGACAGGGTCAAAAAAACCTGGTTGGCTGTAATCGTAATCATAAATAAAAGTAATGTCTATTTTTTCAGCAATTTCTTTTGCCTTTTCAGCGTCAACAGGTGCAGACATGCTTCCGTCTGTAGAGAAGTATGCATTGGTTGAATTAAAGGCTAAGTTTTCAAAGAAATTATTTGGTTGGGTATCTTCTGGTTCTTCTTCTTCTTTTTTGCAAGAGAAAAACAAGAGGCAGGAAAGCGGTAAAATCAGTAAAAGCTTGTTCATTTTTTTGACTTAAAAATTAGGATGTAAATTCGGTATATAAGTGTTTTGAATCGGTAAAGATAAGCAGTTTTGTAATTTATGGGTAATCTTTACATATAAAATAGTGAAAAATTATAGCTTTTCGCTCCCTTAATGGCCTATGTACTCATGTTTTTACCTCTAAATTTACCTTGTTAAACTTTTGTAGTAAGTAGCCAGTTTTTTTGAAAAGGTATGATACCATGCCTGGGTGGAAAGAATGTTGAACGATAAGGTTTATATAATGCTGGCGATGAATTACAGGGGCCCTCAGCGGGTTCGACTTGATAAGAATAAACCAATGCCCGAAATACTACATCCTGAGGATGCAATAGTAAAGGTTACCCGTTCTTGTGTGTGCGGATCTGATTTGCATTTATACAATGGGAATGTTCCAGATACACGTGTGGGTATGACTTTTGGGCATGAGTTTACGGGGGTTGTGGAAGAAGTGGGAGCTGATGTGAAGAAGCTTAAAGTTGGAGATCATGTACTTGTGCCTTTTAACATTGCCTGCGGAAAATGCACTTTCTGTCAGCAAGGGCTATATGGAAACTGCCATGAGGCGAACCCTATGGCTACAGCACTAGGTGGTGCGTTTGGTTACTCGCACAGTGCTGGTGGCTATGACGGAGGACAGGCAGAGTATGTTAGAGTGCCTTATGCAGACGTAGGGCCAACGGTGATTCCTGAAGGTATGGATCCGGAGGATGCGGTAATGCTTACGGATGTGGTGCCAACGGGGTATCAAGCAGCCGAAATGGGTGGAATTCAAAAAGGTGATACGGTGGTCGTGTTCGGTGCAGGACCGGTTGGGATTATGGCTGCCAAATGTTCTTGGCTGTTTGGCGCCTCAAGGGTCATTGTCATTGACTGTTTAGACTATCGCCTAGAATTTGCCAAAAATTATGCTAACTGTGAAGTTTATAACTTCAAGTCGCTTGAAGATCCGGTGGTTTTTATAAAGAAAACAACCGAATCGTTAGGTGCTGATGTGTGCATTGATGCTGTTGGTGCCGAGGCTGCCGGAAGTGCCATGCAAACAGTAACTGGGAGAAAGCTTTTATTGCAGGCAGGGTCTGCTACTGCATTGCAGTGGGCCATAAATTCTGTGAAAAAAGGAGGTGTGGTATCTGTAGTAGGTGTTTACGGCCCAACAGGGAACCTAGTGCCTATGGGCAATGTGCTTAACAAAGGAATAACAATACGTGCAAATCAAGCGGCGGTGAAACGTGTGTTGCCGAAGCTTATAGAGCATGTTCAAAATGGCACGATTAACCCTAAAGAGTTAATTACGCACCGCCTACCTCTCGAAGAGGTGTCGGATGCATATCGGATATTTTCTGATAAACTGGATGAATGTATTAAGCCGGTACTTGTTCCACCATCAGTTAGATAATTAGTAGGTTATGGAGATACAGAAAGATGTTAAAGGTTGGGGGGTAGATGCAGACATTAAGATTGACCCAACCTATCCAATGAGAAAGCATGTGGAAGGGGAGCATGAGGGGTATAACTGGGAACGGCCTCCTCTGCAAAAGGTAGATATAGAAGTTTTGAGAACCAATGAACGTATCAATATGCCCGCTGTTTTTGGTACTTCGGTTCCACCCTCAGGGCTAAGTGGATACATTCGCAGATTGGCCTTTAAGTATGGAGAAGGCAGTTTTGCACACTGGATACCTCTGTTGGTTGCCGATCGGGTAAATGTGGTAGAAGGTATTATTGACGACCTGAAACAAGGTTATGTGCCCAATATATTTGTCGAAAGAGGTATAAAGGCTGAGTGGAAATACAATAAGCTGGGGCTGTTGCGTAAGTTTGTGACAGGTGGAGCGGTTGCCTTTGTGGCTTTCTCCTTTGTGTATAATCGATTTAAAGAGTAAATGATAGACAGTCACTCTCTATGGCAGAGGGTGCTGTTTTTTGTTTTATATTAGTTGTTCATAATATTTTAGGATTACCCATTTAAGTCTCTAGGAAGTAATAAGTTTTTTTGTACGATAAAATGCTTTAAATTGCTTTTTAATGGCGATATGTGCTATTGTTAGGAAATAAGGCGGCCATTGATGAAATTGCGTTAAGAACTTTATAAACATGGAGCGGCCAAAAAATTTGCTGTTTGAGCCCGACGCAAGGAGGGTGAGTTTCATCCCGATAGCTATCGGGATAGCGTAATGGTTATAAAGTTTAGCAAATTTCATCACAGGCCTTGACTTTTTTGCTTACTTTTTTTGTCTAAGAAAAAAAGTAAGGCCCTGCCGGCGAGGCAAAAGTAACTAAGCGAGCCTAGGTAAGCTAATAACACATAAGATATCTAAATGGGTAAACCCTTATATACTATTAGCGATTTATAATATTTTAGCCTTCCTATTAGAGAGCACTTCTTTTAAGTTCTTTTATTTGGTAATTTTGGTGTCTAATTGTTGATCTTATTATTTATGGAGTTAATACTGGCTACCATTGCCGCCCTTTTACCAATAATCAACCCTTTTAGTACAGCCCCTATGTTTTTGTCTATAACACCGGACTATACCGAAGAAGAGAGAAGTGTCCAAGCCTGGCAAGGGGTGGTATACATGACCTTTATATTGGTGACTTTTTTAATAGGTGGGACTTTTATTATAAACTTCTTTGGTCTATCTGTTCCTGGAATGCGTATTGCCGGTGGAATCATAGTATTTGGTGTTGGGATGGGAATGCTTAAGCCCAAGGATGAGCTTGGCCCTTCGAAAGCGGAAGTAAAAGAAGCTTCTAAAAAGAAAGACATTTCTTTTACGCCACTGGCCATGCCTAGTTTAAGTGGCCCCGGATCTATTTCAGTAATTATAGGTCTTAGTTCCTTGACTGTCAACATTATTGACTACATTTTTATAACTGTAGGGATCTTGGTTGTGTCTTTGATCGTATTTATTACTCTTCGTTCTTCTTCTAAACTTGTAAAGTTTTTGGGTGTAAACGGACTTAATGCCATGACTAAAATTATGGGCTTTATCATTTTATGTGTGGGTGTACAATTTATTGTCAATGGCGTATTGGATATTTTGACTGGAAGAGAAATGGCTGATTTTTTACAAAGGGTCCAAGTAGGTAGTACACCTGAACAATAGCTTTTTAATCGTTTTTTTATGTTTTCAGCTATATTTAGAAGCTGCAGGAAAACAGTTTATACAAACTCCTTTCATCTGTGGCAGTCAGAGGCTGTATTTGCATTCGATAAATGTAATAATTACTGCAATATTCTCCCTGCATTGGCACTAATTACCGCTGAATTATTGGTCTAATTCATTTTTCAATAAAACCCTCTCTGACCTCGCTAATAGTGCCTTTTTTATAGGTATTTGGATCTTATCTTTAATTTTTACTTAGTTTTTTGTAATTTTGATCTTTCTAAGTTTAGAATTAATCGGGCGTATGAGAGTTTTTATTTGTTTTCTTTTGTTTAAGTGTTACTTTTTTGCAGCTCCTGTTGCTTATGCGCAAGAGGACTCTGAAGATGTTTCCGCTTTGTTTGATGATGGTGGTTTTTCTAATTCTAAAAATGTCATAAAGTTTAATATTCTTTCTGTCTATGTGGGAGATATCGCATTTTTCTATGAAAGAGCGTTTGGTGATAAATTTTCAATAGAGATAGGCGGTGGGCCTTTAATGAATTATTACAACCCAGAGTTTTTTGGACTATACGCTGGTATGGATGCTCCGGAAATTGTTGATCCCTCTGGTGGTTATAGTATATGGGTTAACCCTCGTATTTATTTTCATGGTGCGCCTTTAAACTTATATACAGGCATTCAATATAGAAGACGGCATTATTTCCAAACTAGTGCAAATGATATAATTTTTAATGATATAGCTTATAATGCTGGTGTTCAATTAGATATATGGGGTAGGGTGATTTTGGACTATAATGTTGGTGTTGGTGTTAGGTTGTTCGAGCCAGAAAACCAATTTTCTGCAAGATCTTTAGGCAGCCATTTTATTTTGCCGATCACTTTAAAACTTGGATATCTTTTTTAAACCATAACTTTCTTTTTCAATGAAAAAAATTGTACTGACTTTATTGATTGTCGCTTTTAGCGCTTTAGGCTTTGCCCAAAATGCCAACAATGTGAACATTCTAATGGGTAATGAGACTAAGGCTAAAAGGAAAACTACTTTATCCGATATAATTGGTTTTGACGATTCTGGTATTTATGCCGTAAGAACCAAATTTAACGCCAAAAAGGTGAGCCTTGAGTACTATGACAATAGTATGAACTTGAAATTATCCCAGCCTCTCCAATTGAAAACTGAGGGAAAAAACAGAGACTACGAGTTTGCTGTTCACCTGAATGATAAACTTTACCTTTTTAGTTCTTTTCATAATCAAAAGCTTAAGAAAAATTTCTTGTTCGTAGAAACTGTGAACAAGAAGACGCTCCTTCCGAACAATGATTTAAAGAAAGTTGCTGAAATTGAATACAAGCGTAGATGGAATCGTGGAGATTTTAACCATGAGTTTTCTCGTGATGAAAATATGTTAATGGTTTTCTACAACCTCCCTTATAGAAAAGGAGAGGCTGAAACCTTTGGATTTCATGTATTTGATAATGAAATGAATCAGGTTTGGCATAAAGATATCACCCTGCCTTATGACGATGATCTGTTCGATGTTATGAGTTACAAGGTTGATAATGATGGAAATGCTTATGTGCTTGGTAGGGTTTTTAAAGAGAAATCTAAAACTAAAGTTAGAGGTAAGGTTAATTACCACTATACAATTTTGAGTTATGGAATAGATGGGCAAAAAGCTGAGTATAAGGTGGCACTAGGTGACCGGTTCTTAACAGATATGCAAATTGCTATTGCTGACAATTCTGATATCATTTGTGGCGGCTTTTACTCAGATATGGGAACCTCAAGTATCAAAGGGACTTATTTCTTGACGGTTGATAACAAGTCCAAAGCCATTAAAAGAAAGAACTTTAAGGAGTTCAGTATGGACTTTATCACCCAAAACTATACTGAAAGACAACAGAAAAAGGCTAAAAAGAAAGCTGCAAAAGGTAAAGATATTGAAATGTATCAGTATGACCTTGATGATATCATTCTTCGTAGTGACGGTGGAGCCATTTTGGTTGGAGAACAGTATTTTGTACGAGTGGTAACTCGTACAAGTACCGACAGTCAAGGGAATGTTCGAACTACTACCACATATCATTATAACTATAATGATATTATTATAGTAAATATGAGCCCTGACGGTTCTATAGAATGGGCCTCTAAAATCCCTAAAAAGCAAGTTACGGTAAATGATGGAGGTTTTTATTCCTCTTATGTTAAAGCTGTTAGGAAAGACAAGCTGTACTTTGTATTCAATGACAATCCACGTAACCTGAATGACCTTAAGCAAGGGCAGATTTATAACTTTGTTCCAAAGAAAGCTGTGGTCGTTTTAGCAGAGGTTGATATGTCGGGCAATGTTTCTAAGCAAGCCTTGTTTGATAACAAAAGCGCTTCTACCATTACCCGTCCAAAAGTATGTGAGCAAATTTCTGACGATGAAATTGTGATCTTTGGACAAAGGGGAAGGAAAAACCGCTTTGCTTCGGTGACTTTTAAATAAGTATAGCAATATCTGTTTTTCAGCTACAAGTGTACAAGTTACGCCATAGATTTGCATTGAATTGAATTTTCAATGCGAGGCTTGCGTAGTTTGTACACTTGTGTTCAATCAGTTTGAACTGTGGTTTTTTTTTTAATGATTCCTATCTCTTTTGAGGAAGGCGCAGTCTCAGCCTTGAAGGGGCGCAATAAAAGTTTAAAACCCATTTATTGACCAAACCTTTCGAACTTACTTAATTTGTAGCCAAAATGATCCACCATGTTTTTCAGCACTGTTGAGGTTGCTGTGTTTGTAAAGTGGCGCAATTATTTGCTTCAATTCTTCATCTTCGCTTATAAAGTAGTTTGGAAGTATGGGGTTATATTTTTTCGGGTTGCTTAATATAAATGCTGCCAGCATATATTGTTCGTTATAAAAGCGTTGGCACATGAACTGCGGATAATCGTAAGGAAGGTAGATGTCGTGAAACTGAACTATGACTCCTTCCTTCAGATATGGTAAAAGCTCAAGAAAGCAAACGGTCACATCTGAATTGGGAAATGCGCGATGTGAGTTATCAATAAATAGAATGTCGTCCTTTTGCAGTGATTCTATAATTGGCGTGAGGTTTGTTAGCTCCTCAAAGGGCTGGCGTATTACCTTGTCTGCCAAATGATCTATATTGGCCCTTGGGCAAGGGTCTATTGAAGTAATTCTTGTTGCTAGCCCTTGTTCCTTAATGGCTTTCTTAACGACCTTTGTTGAGTTTCCGGAACCTATCTCAATATATTGTTTAGGTTTATGTTTGGCAACCATCCCATACAGTCCTATGATGTCAAGTCCGGGCAAATAACCATTTTCCCATGAAACATTATTTTCGTCCTCATCAATGGCTTTTATTTTTTGCAATTGCTCAGAATAATTTAAGAATTGCTTTAAGTATTCTCGATAAAGCATACGGTTTTCATTAATGACCTTATGGAGCAGTTGGTGTCCTGGTGCTCCATGTCCATACCTGGGCTTGGCGTCCACTTTATAGTCCAAGTTTACTGTTTGGAACTTTGGCGAAAGAGTTCTATATAATTCTTTTAGCATTGATGTTTCATGTTGGTGGGGTCAACATAAAACTTATAATTCAGTAAATTGTTTGTTGACAATTTTTGTATTGTTAGTATATTGACTGTCCTTACTTGAAATGTTTTACCCCTAAACATAAGTTTTTTACTAGAACTATGGAAGTACCCTCAATTTCAATCTTACTGCCATTTTACCAAGCGGAAGAGGTATTGCCTGGTGCTGTGGACAGCATATTGAGGCAAACTTGTCAAGACTGGGAGCTATTGCTTATTGACAATAATTCTTCTGATAATGGTGTGGAGGTTGCAATGGCTTATGGACGGAAAGATAAGCGCATTAAAGTGCTTCATGAGCCTCGCCAAGGTATTGCCTACGCGCTCAATACTGGCCTTAAGCATGCCAAGGCTCCTATAATCGCCAGAATGGATGCGGATGATTTTTCTTTGCCTGAGCGGTTGGAGAAACAGTATGCTTTTCTGGTACAAAACCCAAGTGTAGACGTTGTTTCTTGTTGTTGTGATTTTCATTCAGAGCTTTCTGAATCGAATGGATATCAGTGCTATGTACAATGGCAGAATAGTATTCTTTTCCCTTATGACCATGCCCGAAACTTCTTTGCAGAGTCTCCACTGGCACACCCTTCTGTGATGTTTCGTATGGCTTTGGTGGAGCGGTATGGTGTATATGCTACTGAAGCTGTGCCCGAAGATTATGAACTGTGGCTGCGGTGGCATGTCAATGGCGTACGTTTTGAAAAGCTCCAGGAAACCTTGCTTGTTTGGAACGATCATAGGTCAAGGCTTTCCAGAAACCATGACAATTATACGGATGAAGCATTTGATTTGGTAAGGATAAAGTACCTTTCTGCGTGGTTGAAAAAACACATTAACCCCGAAAGAAAAGTGGTTGTTTGCGGCACAGGTAAACGTCCGCGGGCAAGGGCTGGGCTTCTTCTAAAGGCGGGTGTCCCAATATATGCTTTTACTGATTTAAAGCAGAAGTCCCAGTGCGGTGCGATTTTTTTGCCGCCTTCGGATATTACAGTTAAGGATAACTATTTTATAATCAGTTTTATCTCTAAAAGAGGTGTTGGGGAAAGTATTCGTAAGTTTCTAACAGGTAAAGGTTTAAGTGAGTTGGACGATTTTGTTATCGCGGGATAGATGTTCTGGCCTTTTTACATTTCTTCTTTTGTGTATCCTTATAATATTCCTCTTTTATTGTTTGGGAAGTTGTTGTTTCTAATTTGAATTTTTTCTGCTTTCTCCCACTCTGTCCCCTTTCTCCCACTTTTTACCACTTTCGTGAAAAATCGGCTCTGCTTAGGGTGAAAAATGCCCAAATTTTAAAGTTTTGTTGCCATTTCAGTATTTGGCGCCAACAGTGTTTGTGCTGCAAAAATCTTTGTTTTTTTAGGAAAACAATTCTTTTTTCTGTAAGTTATCCACAAAGTGGGAGAAAGTGGCAGGAAGTGGTTGAAAAATCACAATTCTTTGCTATATTTGTTTAAACTAGTTAGGATCAGTATATAAACCCGGGTTTCAGATGGCCAATTTTTCCGGCGAATATGAGTGTAAGCTGGATGCCAAAGGAAGGCTTGTTCTTCCTTCGAGGCTGAAAGCAAGCCTGCCACAGGCTTCCGGGAATTCTATTGTCGTTACCCGCGGTTTTGAAACTTGCCTTCTTCTTTTCTCTCTTACTGCTTGGAATGAAATCTTCTCAAGTATGACTACACAGGCAAGTTATTTTAACGCTGAGGCCAGAAGGGCGCAGCGAAGTATATTTAGAGGAAATACCGAAGTAGATCTTGATAATAATGGCAGGTTTGTGATCCCAAAAAGACTTCAGGAGTATGCTAAGCTTGAAAAGGAGGTTTTGCTGGTTGGCTTGAACGATAAGATTGAGATTTGGAACCCTGAAATTTATGATGCTATGCTGATCCAAGATCAGGACGAGGTGGCTAAGTTGGCTGAGAAATATTTAGGCGGAAAGGAGGGTGAAGCATGAGTTACCATGTACCGGTCCTTTTGAAGGAATGTATAGATGGGCTGCATATCAATCCTGAAGGTTTGTATGTAGATTTAACATTTGGTGGTGGCGGGCATTCTGGGGAGATCGTAAAAAAGTTGGACGGAGGGCATTTGTATGCTTTTGACCAAGATGCAGATGCTCAGGTGAATGTTCAAAAGTTTGAGCAAAGTTCTTTTACGTTTATTGCTGCCAATTTCAGGCATATGAAGCGATACCTTAAGTTGCACAGGGTTACTCAGGTCGATGGTATCCTTGCTGATTTAGGGATTTCTTCGCACCAGATTGACGTGCCAGAGCGAGGTTTTTCGACCCGGTTCAATGCTGACTTGGATATGAGGATGGACAGGAATATGGAGAAAACGGCCAAAGAGGTCTTGAATACCTATTCTGAAGCGCAGCTGCACAAGATTTTTGGTATGTACGGCGAAGTAAGAAATGCCAAAACACTGGCAAATGCAGTGGTATATAACAGGCTGAACCGCACCATTGAAACGGTAGATGACCTTAAGGAGATATTAAAGAAGCTCGCTCCCAGAGGAAGGGAGTTTAAATATTATGCCCAGGTTTTTCAGGCGTTACGGATAGAGGTAAATGAGGAACTGAAAGCTTTGGAGGAAATGCTGCAACAGGCAGCGGAGGTGCTTAAGCCAGGGGGGCGATTGGTAGTATTGTCGTACCACTCTCTGGAAGACCGTTTGGTCAAAAATTTTATCGCAAAAGGAGTGTTTCACGGCGATCCGGAGAAAGATGTTTATGGAAACTTCTATAAGCCTTTTGAGGCTGTGACAAGAAAACCTGTGGAAGCCTCTGAAGAAGAGATTGCCGCAAATAGCCGCGCGCGCAGTGCCAGACTACGGATTGCTGAAAAAAAATAATCCGATTTTCTAAGTTTTAATTTATTAAGGGATATACAATGACTGTAAATACTTACAGGCAAAAGAAAACTAAAAAGAAGTCAGGGAAGCCTTTTCTTTCAATCTTTTCTTTGGAAAAGCTTTTTGAGGAAGGTGTGCCGGTGCAGTACTTGCCGAAGGTGCTATATGTGGCTTTTTTTCTGGTATTGTATATCGGTAATACGCACTATGCGGCGCGGACTGTAAGGGAAACGGACAAACTGAAAGTGGAAGTCGATGATCTTCGTGCGGACTATACCACGCTGAAGGCCGACTTGATGTTTGCGAGCAAGCAATCTGAAGTAGCAAAAAAAACAATGCCTTATGGCATAGGGGAGACGTTAAGGCCTCCTTATATAATAAAAGTAGAAAAGGGTGAATATTAAAAAGTCCATAGTATTAAGAGTAAGAATCGCATTTTTGCTGATTTTTCTATTTTCTGTGGCTGTTGTTTTCCGCCTTGTGAAGATTCAGGTAGTAGAGGGTGAAAAGTGGAGGACCATGGCCAGGGAGAATTTGATACAGTATAGGACTGTCAAAGCCACAAGGGGAAATATATACTCTGACAATGGGAGTCTCTTAGCTACCTCTTTGCCTTTTTATAAGGTGGCTTTTGATCCTACCATTGCTAATGACGAGCTGTTTTACTCAGGTATAGACTCTTTGGCTTATCACCTTTCTTCTTTTTTTAGGGACAGGTCGGTGCAGGAGTATAAGCGGATGATGATCAATGCCAGGAGGTCTGACAGGCGTTATCTGATATTGAATGCGCGCACTATTAACTATCAGGCCAGAAAAGAGCTTTCTTCATGGCCGATTTTCCGTGAAGGCAGAATGAAGGGTGGGATTATTTTTGAAAAGGAAAATGTCCGTTTCAAACCTTTTTCTACTTTGGCTAAGCGTACGGTTGGGTTCATGAAAGAAGATCGTGGTGCTGGTTTGGAATATAGTTTCAATGAGATTTTAGCAGGTCGGGATGGCGAAGCACTGTTTAGGAAAATGGCAGGTGGCAATTGGATGCCGTTGCAGGGTGAGGCTGAAGCGGCTCCTCAACAAGGTTTAGACATTGTTACTACCATTGATATTAACCTTCAGGATGTGGCAGAGTCTGCATTGATGAGACATTTACAGGAACACGATGCTGATTATGGCTGTGCTGTTCTAATGGAGGTGAAGACGGGCGAGATTAAGGCCATGGCCAACCTGACCAAGCGGAATAATGGTGCTTATATTGAAGATATTAATTATGCAGTAGGAAATCAGGGGCTTACAGAGCCAGGGTCTACTTTTAAGCTGGCTTCTATGATTGCCTTGCTTGAAGACGCTAAGCTGGATCCTACTGATTCGGTAGATACTGGTGAGGGTGTATATGAGTTTTATGACAAGAAAATGACGGACTCCAAACCTGGGGGGTATGGAAAAATTACCTTGAACCATGCTTTTGAGAAGTCGTCCAATATTGCGGTTTCCCGTTTGGTTGACGAGCATTTTGGTCATCAGCCTCAAAAGTTCTTGGACTATATCCATAAGTTTGGGCTTGATGAGCCAACAGGTTTTCATATGGTAGGGGAGGCCGTTCCTTATATTAAGAAAATTAACGATAAATCCTGGAGCGGGATTTCGCTTCCTTGGATGTCAATAGGATATGAGCTTAAACTTTCTCCGCTTCACACGCTTACTTTTTATAACGGGGTGGCGAATAACGGAAGAATGATTAGGCCTGTGATTGTGAAGAAAGTAAAGTCTGCAGATGATATTATACGTGAATATAAAACGGAGGTGATCAGGGATAGAATCTGTTCTGATGAAACGCTGAAAAAAGTTCGTATGATGCTTGAAGGGGTTGTGCAAAGGGGAACGGCAAATAATATCAATGATGCTGACTACAGGATTGCCGGAAAGACTGGTACGGCATTGAAAATTAAAGATGGTAAATATATCAGAAGCTATTATACCTCTTTTGTGGGCTTTTTTCCTGCGGAGAAACCCAAGTATAGCTGTATAGTGGTCATTGACAATCCAAAAGGCTTTAAGCAATACGGAAGTGACGTGGCAGCGCCAGTGTTTAAGGAGATTGCAGATAAAGTGTATTCTGGTGATTTGGACCTTCACTTGCCTATGGCAAGAAAGGGTAGGGCAAATGAAGGTGTTTTCCCTAGAATTCGGTCAGGGTATATCGAAGACTTATCGCTGATTTGTAATGAAATGGGGATTGCCAACCATACCAAAGCGCCTTCTGCAGAATTTGTGTCTGCTAAAATTGTAGATAATTCTATCCATTGGCAACCAGGTACGAGGTTTCAGGATATGGTGCCTAATGTAAAAGGCATGCGGCTTAGAGATGCTTTGTACCTCTTGGAAAACAGTGGGCTAAAAGTAAAATATTCCGGTGCTGGCCGGGTGGCGGAGCAATCACTTGAGCCAGGAGCCAGAGTTGTTAAAGGTGGAGTAATATATATTAGATTGAGTTAATGTAAATGGCGGTATTAAAAGACATATTGTACAAAGTGCCTCTTCAATCTGTATCAGGAGATACTGATATAGAAATAAAGTCTGTGCAGTTTGACTCCAGGCAGGTGTCGGAACGCAGTCTTTTTGTTGCTGTGCGCGGTACGGTGTCTGATGGCCATAACTTTATTGATAAAGCGATTGAATCAGGGGCCGATGCTATCATCTGCGAAGAGATGCCTGAAGAACGTAAAGAGGAAATTACGTATGTGCAGGTGGCTGATGCAGGATTGGCACTGGGCATTATAGCAGGTAATTTCTATGGCAACCCTTCTTCTAAATTGAAATTGGTAGGAGTGACTGGCACAAATGGCAAGACTACCTCTGTGACTTTGCTTTACAACCTTTTTAGGAAGATGGGCTACAATGTGGGTATGCTCTCAACTGTGGAGAATAAGATCAATGATGAGGTGCTTGCGGCAACACATACAACCCCGGACTCGGTGGCCATTAATAAGCTGCTTTTGCAGATGCTCCAGGCTGGGTGCACACATTGTTTTATGGAGGTGAGTTCGCATGCCGTGGTACAGCACAGGGTTTCGGGTCTTCAATTTGCGGGAGGGGTATTTACGAACATATCTCATGATCACTTAGATTACCACAAAACCTTTGATGAATACATCAGGGCTAAGAAGATGTTCTTTGATTATTTACCTTCTTCTGCTTTTGCTTTGGTAAATTCCGATGATAAGCGTGGCACGGTAATGCTTCAAAATACAAAGGCTGCTAAACATACTTTTGCCTTACATGGGTTGGCGGATTTTAAAGCAAAGATCCAGTCAAATACTTTTCAAGGACTTGAGCTTGACATAGACGGAAAAGATGTCTGGTTCAAGCTTATCGGTTCTTTTAACGCCTACAACCTTTTGGGGGTTTATGGCGCTTCTGTGCTCCTTGGAGAAGACCCGGAAGAGGTGTTGACTGCCCTTTCTGCCTTAGATCCTGCTAAAGGGCGCTTTGAACAGGTGGTTTCTGCAACAGGTATTACCGCTATTATTGATTATGCCCATACGCCTGATGCTTTGCGCAATGTACTTGAAACTGTGCAAGATGTAAGACAGGGCAATGAACGGGTAATTACAGTAGTAGGATGTGGTGGAAACCGGGATAAGGAGAAAAGACCGGTGATGGCTGATATTGCCTGCAGGTTTAGTGATAAAGTTCTGTTGACATCTGATAATCCCAGAAATGAAGACCCAGCAGAAATTTTGGAGGATATGCAGAAGGGGATCAGTATTAAGGATATTAAAAAGTCTTTGACAATACAAGATAGAAAAGAAGCCATTAAAACGGCATGCATGCTTGCAGAGCAAAATGACATTGTTCTGATCGCAGGCAAAGGACATGAAACGTATCAGGAAATTAAAGGCGTTAAGCATCCTTTTGACGATAAAGTTATTGTAATAGAGATGTTTAAGCTGTTAAATAAATAGTATGATTTTTAGTAAAAGCAAATATCAGCAGAAGAAACTGGTTGAACTGGACCAGCTTATTTTTCCGGAATTGAAGATGAAAAAAGATATGCAGATAGTGCCAAAAGCTTTTGACTTCTCTTTGAGGGTACTTGAGCTATACATAGAACTTTTGAAGGTCAACGAATTTGACTTGTCAGAAAAATTGCTGAAAAGCGGTACTGGTATTAGAACCACCATTGAAGACTCTTTGGCAACCGTCGACAGGCAAGAACGGTTTAACAGCATAGCACTTGCTTCTCGTGAAGCGGTGGAAGTACGCTATTGGCTGAAGCTTATTCAAATGAAGTACTTTATTTCAGGTTCTGTACTGGATGACTGTGTTGAAAAAATTAATGAGATCATAAATCTCCTGAACATAATGTCGGGGGAAGGTAGTAAGAATAAAGAATTGATTAACAGCATAAACTTTAACTGATGTTTTATTATCTGTTTGACTTTCTTGACCAAGAATATGACTTTATAGGTGCTGGGGTGTTTCGCTTTATCACCTTTAGGGCGGGTATGGCCATGATGTTTTCCCTTCTGGTGTCTCTTATCTTTGGTAAAAGACTTATTACTTGGTTGAGGGTAAAGCAGATTGGGGAAAGTGTACGGGATTTGGGCTTGCAGGGCCAAATGGCTAAAAAAGGGACTCCAACCATGGGTGGGGTGCTCATAATTGCCAGTATCGTTATTCCTGCGCTTTTGTTTGCGAGATTAGAGAGTATTTACATCATATTGCTTCTAATAGCTACTTTGTGGCTAGGAGCAATAGGGTTTTTGGATGATTACATAAAGATTTTCAAGAAGAATAAAGAAGGTCTGGCCGGAAGATTCAAAATTGTTGGGCAGGTCGTGTTGGGGCTGATTGTAGGTTTGGTTTTGGTATTTAATGACGATGTGGTTGTGCGAAAGTATTTGGCTCCTCCGGTGGAAACGGAAACAACCATTGGGGTGTCCCATCGCTATGAGGATATCAAAGCAATGGTTTCTACCATACCGTTCTTTAAAGACAATGAACTTAACTACAATGAGATCTTCGGATTCCTTGGCGATGAGTTCACTTGGATATTTTATGTATTGGTAGTGATTGTGGTCATTACCGCAGTGTCTAATGGGGCTAATTTGACAGATGGTATCGATGGACTGGCAGCGGGTACATGTGCCATTATTGGGGTTACACTTGGTATTTTTGCGTATGTGTCGGGTAATGCCATTTTTGCCAATTATCTAAATATCATGTATATACCTGGGAGTGGGGAGTTGCTGGTTTTTTGTGGTGCCTTCGTAGGGGCATGTATAGGTTTTCTCTGGTTTAATTCTTTCCCTGCTCAGGTCTTTATGGGCGATACTGGAAGTTTAACACTTGGTGGGGTCATTGCTGTGCTGGCTTTGACTGTCAGAAAAGAGCTTTTACTGCCTATTGTCTGTGGTATTTTCTTAATTGAAAACCTGTCGGTAATGATTCAGGTAGGGTATTTTAAATATACCAAAAAGAAATATGGTGAAGGGCGGAGGATTTTTAAGATGTCTCCTTTGCACCATCATTATCAGAAAATTGGATATCATGAATCTAAAATAGTCGCAAGGTTCTGGATCGTAGGGATTTTGTTGGCGATTTTAAGTGTGGCTACTTTAAAACTGAGGTAAATATAGGTTGAAAAACAGGATAACCATATTAGGAGCCGGTGAAAGCGGTACAGGTGCAGCCCTTTTGGCAAAAGCTAAAGGGTTTGATGTATTTGTGTCCGACATGGGGAGTATTCAGGAAAAGTATATGTATATGCTTTTCCATAATGATATACTCTTTGAGTCAGGCAAGCATACCGAGGAACAAATTCTCGATGCTGAACTGGTTGTGAAAAGTCCTGGAATCCCTGAAAAGGCAGATATCGTAAAAAAGATCAGACAAAAAGGGATACCTATTATTTCTGAAATTGAATTTGCTGCCAAATATACCCAAGCCAAGTTTGTGGCTATTACCGGTAGCAATGGCAAGACTACTACGACCTTACTTGCCTATCATATGCTGAAGGATCTAGGGCTTAATGTAGGTTTGGCAGGAAACATAGGTGATAGTTTGGCGGCACAGGTGATTGAAGACCGTCATGAATGGTATGTGTTGGAATTGAGCAGCTTTCAGCTAGATGACATGTATGAGTTTAAGGCAGATGTGGCTGTCTTGCTCAATATTACCAAAGATCACCTAGATAGGTATGAATATAATTTTGATAATTATATAAATTCCAAGTTTCGGATTATTCAGAATATGAAGGCAGGAGATCATTTTATATTTTTCGCAGATGATCCTGTCGTAAATGAGGAAGTTCAGAAAAGAGAAGTAAAGCCTAGTTCGTGGGGTATTTCTCTTAAGGAGCCTTTGTCTGGTGGTGCCTGGATGGAATTGAACCGCTTGTTCTTTGATGTGAATGCTGGAAAAGGGAAGTTTTATTTGAATACAGATGAACTCCCGCTGAAGGGAAAGCATAACATGATAAATGTCATGGCTGCTTCTTTGATTGCAGCAGTGTTAGGCATGAACCCAAGCAAATTCCAACAAGCGATTAATGGATTTAGCAGTGTCAGCCATCGCTTGGAAGAGGTAGGGGAGGTTAACGGTGTGACATTTGTCAACGACTCCAAAGCCACCAATGTGGATGCTGTGTGGTATGCATTGGATAGTTTCCCTGGCAATATTGTCTGGATTGCAGGTGGTGTAGATAAAGGAAATGAGTATGAGCAACTTCATACGTTGGTGCGCAAGAGGGTGAAGGCGCTGGTGTGTATGGGCAAAGATAATAGCCAGCTTAAAAAAGCTTTTGATGGCATTGTCAAAACTATTAAAGAAACGGATAATATAAACGCTGCTGTTGAAACCGCTTTTCAATTGGCAAATGAAGGTGATGTGGTATTGTTATCTCCGGCATGTGCCAGTTTTGATCTTTTTAAGAATTATGAAGATCGTGGTGAACGGTTTAAAAAAGCAGTTCATGATTTAGCCCGTAGTGTTTCATAGCAACTTTTTGAGAGTGGTTATATGTGCTATGGGCAAAATTGCATAATGAAATAGGTAAGAAGTACAGAAAAACTATATGATAAAACTCTGGCTACAACGGAATCTTAAAGGTGACCCAGTTATTTGGGGCATTATATTTTCGCTGTCTTTGATAAGCATAGCGGTGGTGTATAGTGCCATAGGTTCACTGGCTTATAAGAGAATGGCCGGAGATACCGAATATTACTTGATTAAGCATACCTTGATCGTCTTTTTGAGCTTGGCATCTATGTATGTCGCACATAAAATCGATTATAGGTACTATGCACGAATTGGTCGCTTGGGGCTGATTTTGTCTATTCCTCTGCTCATTATTACTTATGTAATGGGGGATAATATTAACGAGGCTTCCCGCTGGATTACCATACCAATTATCGGACAGTCTTTCCAGCCGTCGGATTTTGCTAAGCTTATGCTTATCGTCAATCTGGCAGCTATGTTGGCCAGGAAGCAGACAAATATTGAGGACATTAAGGAGTCTTTTATTCCTATAATCCTTTGGTGTGTTACTATTTGCTGTCTAATAGCGCTGACTAATTTGTCAACGGCTATTATTTTATTTGCTACCTGTCTGTTGGTAATGTTTATAGGAAGGGTGCCTGTAAGGTATCTGGTGGGGCTAATTGTATTCGGAATTATAAGTGGTAGCGCTGCTTTAATGGCAGGACAGCGGTTAGGTACTGCCATTAGTAGGTTTCAAGGCTTTTTCTTGTCTGACGAAATACCTTTTCAGGCAGAACAGGCATTTAAAGCCATTGCTACTGGAAGTATAATCGGACAGGGCCCTGGGCAAAGTATTCAAAGTGATTTTTTGCCTCACTCTTACTCTGACTTTATATATGCCATTATCATTGAAGAGTATGGTATGATAGGAGGGATTATTGTCTTGTTTTTATACTTGGCGCTGCTTTATAGGGCTATGAGTGCTGTCGTGAAAAGTGAGAGGGCTTTTGGTGGCTTGCTGTCTGCAGGGCTTGGGTTCAGTCTGGTTATTCAGGCTATGATCAATATGGGAGTGGCTGTAGGCTTGGGGCCTGTTACAGGTCAGCCGTTGCCACTGTTGAGTATGGGAGGTACCTCCTTATTGTTTACCGGAATTTCACTGGGTATAATTCTTAGTGTTAGCCGGGGAGATTTATCTGAAAACCGAAACGAGTTAAAGAATGCACCGGCATAACAGACCATATAGAATAATTATAAGCGGAGGCGGTACCGGAGGTCATATTTATCCGGCCATTGCAATTGCCAATGCACTTAAGGACAAAGATCCTGATAGGGAGATATTGTTTGTGGGTGCCGAAGGGCGTATGGAAATGCAAAAGGTGCCTGCTGCTGGCTATTCGATTGAAGGGTTATGGATCAGTGGCATCCAAAGGAGGCTTACTGCAGACAATTTGCTGTTTCCGGTAAAAGTGGTATCAAGCCTTTTTAAGGCCAGAAAAATAATTAAAGATTTCCAGCCAGACATTGCTATTGGTGTGGGCGGGTACGCAAGTTTTCCCTTGTTGTTTACCGCTGGACTGATGAAAGTCCCGACCATGATACAAGAGCAAAATGGGTATGCTGGCGTAGCTAATAAAGTATTAGCAAAGAAAGCTGAAAAGATTTGTGTGGCTTATGAAGGAATGGACAAGTTCTTTCCTGCAGAAAAGCTTCAGATTACCGGCAACCCTGTACGAAAGGATATTTTAAATGTAGATTCTAAAAGGGAAGAGGCTTTTAAGTTTTTTGGACTGGATCCAGATAAGAAAACCATTCTTGCTATAGGGGGAAGCCTTGGTGCCAGGACAATCAATGAAAGTTTGCAGGATGGCTTGCAGAAGTTTGTGGACAATGATGTTCAGCTGTTGTGGCAGACGGGAAAATTTTATTACGAAAAAGCAGCTGAAGCGGGGGCACCTTTTCAAGACAAAGGGATAAGTGTCAATGAATTTATATATAAAATGGATTTGGCCTATGCAGTTGCCGATATCGTCATATCCAGGGCAGGGGCTTTGTCCATTTCCGAACTATGCTTGGCCGAAAAACCGGTAATTTTGGTGCCTTCTCCTAATGTGGCAGAAGACCATCAGACTAAGAATGCGGTGGCTTTGACTGAAAGGAATGCCGCAAGATTGGTAAAGGACAACGGAGCCAGAGAAAAGCTGGTTGATGAAGCGCTTGAACTGCTGGCTGATGAAAAAGCGCAAAAAGAGTTAAAAATTAACATAAAGAAAATGGGAAGGCCTTCAGCGGCGGATGATATAGCTGCTGTGGTCGAAAAGGTCATCTCTGAACATAAAAGTAAATTGAAAAGATAGTGGTAATTAAAGCGAAAAATATTTTTATGGCCGGAATTGGCGGCATCGGCATGAGTGCTCTTGCCCGGTGGTTCCATGCCTATGGATATAAAGTGGCTGGTTATGACAAGACCGCTACTGCGCTTACCCGTGAGTTAGAGGAAGAGGGGATTCTTATACACTATCAGGATAATGTCGACCTTATCCCTAAAGACTATTTAGATAAGGAAAATACGCAGGTTGTTTATACGCCTGCATTGCCACAAGACCATGCGGAACTGGCTTGGTTCAGAGCGCAAGGTTTTGATATCAAAAAGAGGTCTGAGGTTCTTGGGCTCATTACACGGGGTTTACCTTCTGTTGCCGTAGCAGGAACACATGGTAAAACTACTACGACTTCTATGGTAGCTCATGTGCTGCATGCGTCGGGAGTTCCATGTACTGCATTTATGGGAGGCGTTTCGCAGAATTACCAATCAAACCTGTTGTTGAATACCAGCCCTGATGCCTGGGTGGTCATTGAGGCAGACGAATATGACCGTTCTTTTTTGAGGCTGGAGCCCAAAGTGGCTATAGTCACGACTATGGACCCTGACCACTTAGATATTTATGGTGATGAAGGTGAGTTTGTCCGGACGTTTAATGAATTTGCAAAAAAAGTTCCTGCAGGCGGGGCATTGATATACCGGGAAGGGCTTCCTCTTGGTGATAGCCCGGAAGTGTCAGCGGTGACTTTTGGGACAGGAACGGCTGATATAAAAGCCTACGATATTAAGGCTGACAATGGCTGGTTTGTCTTTAATGTAAATATCCAAGGCAAAGAAATTAATAATGTACGGTTGCAGGTGCCAGGTATGCATAATGTAATGAATGCTTTAGCCGCTTTTGCCGCAGGTAGGGCGGTAGGTATCTCTGACGAAAAAATCGTAGAAGCTATAGCTACCTATAAGGGAGTGAAGAGACGTTTTGAATATTTCTTTAGAAATGAAAAATGTATAGCTATTGACGACTACGCCCATCACCCTGCAGAAGTGGAAGCTTGCCTGAGTGCGGTAAGGGCATTGTATCCTGAAAAGCATATTACGGCTGTTTTTCAGCCACATTTATATAGTAGGACAAGAGATTTTATGGGAGGCTTTGCCGATAGCTTGGCTATAGCTGACCATATTGTTTTATTGGATATTTACCCAGCAAGAGAAAAGCCTATCGCGGGGGTAAGCTCAGAAAGGCTGCTTGGCATGATTCAGAAGGATGCCAAAACTTTGTGTAGCAAAGAAAAGCTCGCCGATGCCTTGGTTGAGATCGGGACTGATGTGATTGTGACTATGGGGGCAGGGGATATCGATAGAATGGTTGAGCCTATTCAAACTAAATTGAAGGAGGTATATGAAAGTTAATTTTAAAATATTCAAAAAGGGCTTTTGGTATATACTTTTTTCAGTAGGTATTTTCTCTCTGATTGGTTTTGCAGAAAAAACCTATGAAACCAAGGAGTGTAAAAGGGTTGCTGTTAAAATTGATTATCAATTTGATAACTTTTTCGTATCAGAACAGGAAGTGTTGGATTTGATTACCAACAATAATACAGAGCTTTTGATCGGGAAAAGGCTTTCAGAAATTGACCTTGAGAAAATAGAAAAGCGGATTTATGCGCATAAATTTGTGAAAGAAGCGCAAGTGTATAAAAGCCATAACGGGGAACTGATTGCAGAGATCGTGCAAACCAGGCCAGTTGCCAGAATCGTTCAGCAGCATGGTCCTCATGCCTACATTAGCAGTGAAGGCAACCTGCTTCCATTTTCTCCCAACTTTTCTGCAAGGGTGATGCTGGTTGATGGTGATTTTATTGGTCAATTTATGAAAGCGAATTTCCTAGCGGAAGAAGGGCAGGCTTATATGGACTTTTTTAACCGTATTGATTCAGATAGATTCTGGAAGGCCCAGGTTGCACAGGTAACTATTGCTGACAATGGGGAAATCAATATCACGCCTCAGGTAGGTGATGAAATAATTGAATTTGGAAAACCTGAAGATATAGATGAAAAACTGAACAAGCTGAAGGTTTTTTATAAAAAGATTTTACCATTAAAAGGATATAATAAATACGAAAGAGTAAAGCTGAAATTTAAGAATCAGATTATTTGTGAATAATATTTTTAGTTATGCAAAAAGATAAGATTGTCGCAGGTCTTGATATCGGTACCACAAAAATCTGTGCTATCGTAGGCCGGTTAAACGAATTTGGTAAACTGGAGATACTGGGTATGGGCAAAGCTGTCTCCGAAGGAGTAGTGCAAGGAGTGGTGACCAACATCAATTCAACGGTTGCTGCAATCAAAACAGCTATTAAGGAAGCTGAGGAGCAGTCTGGTATTGATATCAGGGTTGTGAATGTAGGCATAGCTGGACAGCATATCAGAAGCTCTATACACCATGGTAGCATTACTAGAAACTCAAGTGAAGATGAAATCACCTTGGACGATATCAAGCGCTTGACCAATGATATGTACAGGACCGTTATGCCTTTTGGGCATGAGATCATTCATGTAATGCCTCAAATCTACACGGTCGATTACCAAGAAGGGATCAAAGATCCGGTGGGTATGATCGGTATTAGGTTAGAGGCAGATTTTCATGTGATTACCGCCATGGCCAATGCTATTTACAATATAAATAAATGTGTATATAGAGCAGGGCTGGAAATAGAAAATCTTATACTAGAACCACTGGCGTCTAGCATTGCAGTCCTTTCTGAAGAAGAGAAGGAGGAGGGTATTGTACTGGTAGACATTGGAGGAGGTACTACCGATGTAGCGGTGTTTTACGATGGGATTATCAGGCATACAGCAGTTATCCCATTCGGCGGTAATATCATCACTTCTGATATCAAGCAGGGCTTGATGGTGATGCAAAAACAAGCTGAGCGACTAAAAGTAAGATTTGGCAGGGCGCTTTCTGATAAAGCAGACCCTCGCGAAGTAATTTCTATTCCAGGGTTTAAAAATAGGCCGCCAAAGGAAATATCTGTTCTGAATCTGTCTAACATCGTTCAGGCAAGAATGGAGGAAATCATAGACCTGGTACATTCGGAGATTATCTGTTCAGGGTATGAAAACCGTTTGGCAGGTGGTATTGTGATTACCGGTGGCGGTTCACAGTTGCAGAACGTAAAGCAACTTTTTGAGTATATGACCGGCATGGATACTAGGATTGGATACCCGAATGAGCATTTGGGCAAGAGCCGTTTTGAAGAGGTGAAAAGTCCTATGTATGCAACTTCTGTCGGATTGGTCCTTTCGGGCTTTAAAGCTGTGGACGAAAGGGAAAATAAGTATTTAGAAATGAAAGATATACTTGACCCAACTCCTAAAAATGATAAGAAAGAGGGAAGTCAAGGAGAAAGTTTCTTTCAAAATGTAATTAAAAAAACAAAAGATTTTCTGATTAAAGACGTCGACGACACTGATTATTAAATCTGAATTTTTAGTTGAACTTTTAAAAAGTCAATAGCCATGATAGATTCTTCTTTTCAATTTGAAATGCCTCCTCACCATAAGTCTATTATTAAGGTGATCGGTGTAGGCGGTGGTGGCAGCAATGCTGTAAACCACATGTACAGTCTTGGAATTAAAGATGTAGATTTTGCGGTAAGCAATACAGACAAACAAGCTTTAAAAATAAGCCCCGTTCCTGTAAAATTGCAATTAGGCAATAATGAACTTGGAGCAGGGGGTAAGCCTGACAAAGGCCGGGAAGCTGCGATGGAAAGTCGCGAAGAAATAAGGGACTACCTTAGTGATAATACCAAAATGCTTTTTATCACTGCCGGAATGGGCGGTGGTACTGGTACTGGGGCAGCTCCTATAATTGCTAAAATCGCTCGTGAACTTGATATACTAACGGTAGGCATTGTTACTGCTCCTTTTGGTTTTGAAGGCAAAAGAAAAAAAATGTCTGCCGAGGAAGGTATTTCTGTGCTTAAAGAGCACTGCGATACTGTACTGGTCATTCTCAACGACAAGCTTAGAGAGCTTTTTAATAACCTGACCATTACACAGGCATTTGCAGAAGCTGATAACGTGTTAGCCACTGCAGCTAAAAGTATTGCTGAGATTATAACAGAAACAAGATATGTTAATGTTGACTTTGAGGATGTTAAAACCGTTTTAACTTCCTCTGGTGCAGCTGTAATGGGTTCTGCTGTGGCAGAAGGTGAAGGCCGTGCCCTTAAAGCAGCTGAAGAAGCTTTGTCTTCTCCTTTGTTGGACAATACCGACATTCGCGGAGCACGGAAAATTCTCCTTAGTATCACTTTTGGTGACAAGGAAGAATTGAGAATGGATGAGCTGGCTGAAATCACTGACTACATAGAAGAAAAAGCCGGTGATGATGCTGATGTTATCTGGGGCCAGGGGTGTGAACCGGCACTTGGTGGTGGAATACGTGTTACCGTTATTGCTACTGGCTTTGATGGTACGCCTGAACAGGTAAATGCCAGAAGGATTTATGACTTGGACTCTGAGAAAGAGGTAAGTCAGGAAAAGCCTCAGCTTTCGCGTCCTCAGGCTATGCCTACGTTCCATAGACCGGATGCTTCATTCAACAAATCTAATGAACACCGTAGAGAAGATGCGGCTCAGGAGCGCCCTTCTAAACCTGTGCCTCCGCAGCAGTCTCTTTTCGAAGAAGGTAAGGCAGATACACACGCTGATAATCAGTTTGTATCTAATAATGTCAACAATTCTTCTGTACCTGCTAATGACCAGCAAAATGAAGCAGAAAACGAAGAACTTAAGCGCAAACTTTACTTGCAGGCAAAGCAAAGAAGGGAAACGCTTAAGAATATGAATACAATGAACTTGCTGGATAAAGATGAATATAGAAACCGTCTTGAAGTTCCGGCTTATCAGAGAAAGAATGTTGAGTTAAAAGACATTCCTCATTCTTCTGAACGCCAGGTTTCTCGATTTACTTTAAATGATGATAATGAAATCTTAGGGAACAATAAATTTCTGCACGATAACGCAGATTAAGTTTAGAATATACAACAGGCGCATTGTAGCATGCTAAAAGCAATAGTTGAGTATAGTATTTTACATAGGTTCATTAAATTATTTTTTTATTTAGCAGCTTATGGTGCTTCCTTTTGTATACCTCCAAGGTTGTCATGGCTATAAAAAAGCCCGGAGTATTTCCGGGCTTTTTGTCAATACAGGTAACCAACCGTTATAGCAAAATAGTTATTATAAGCATTTCTGCCGTTTATGATCCCTAAAGGGGTTAGCCCGATATGGTTTCGTATGCTGAAAGAAAGGATTCGGTTGTCTGGTCGTTGGAAATCTATACCTGTTCCAAAAACAGCACCTAATTCAAGTAAATTGCGCCCTTCAATAGCGCCTCTCCTAAAACCTTCATCAGCATCTGCTATAGGATCTTGAAATTGTCTGGTTTGATAAGCCCTTACATTCAAGCCAATACTTGGGCCACCGAAAAAATTCATATATAATAAATGTGAGCCCATACTATATTTTGCCATTACCGGCATTTCTACATAGGGCTTCTTGGAAAATTAATCATTAAAAAATAAAAATTGTACTTTTCTAATAACATATAACTTCGTTTCTTTTTGTTATCGCTCTTTAACTCGTCTGAAATTTCCAATTTTGATGTTTATAGAGGGCAGGGACTAGGATAAATTTATATTTTTTGAGGATTGGACGCACCTATCCCTTGTAACTTTAATACTTTGTTATCAGTCTAAGCCACTTGTTGTAGATGTGGTGAGTCTTGGACGGATTTTCTTTTGGCTATTCTGGCAGCATTGGCGGTCATAATTCCAAAGAAAATCCAGACTCTTTCCGTTTTTTCCTGCCTTGCCTTTATCTTTCTTAATCCATAGTGTTCTTTCTCAACACCAAAACTCCCCTCCATAACCGTGGCCCGTTTTGCCCCTATTGCTGATTGAAGTACAGATTCAGCCTTGCCGTGTTTTTTAGGGCCTTTTTTGGGGAAGCAGGTAAATATTTTATTTTCTGTAAGAAAGTTGCGGTTGGCATTGGTAGCGTATATTTTGTCCGCACCTAATTGATGGCACTCTTTAAATATTCCTTTGTGCTTTGTTACACAGGTTTTTAACCTTGTCCCTTCATTAAATGCATCAAAACTGATGTGGTCTATTATATTGATTCCGTCAACCTGCATCATGTGTACCTTGGCTCCAAATTCAACAGGCTTGGTTTCCTTTCCCCTTATTATCGGCCTAAGGTAAGGCTTTGACAAACTTACTATTCTGTTTTTTAGTTCTTTGGCAGGGTTGCTTAGTAAAAAAGTTTGTTGCTCAAGTATCTTTTTTGAAGTTGACAAGTAATTTGCTTGCAGAGGGTTTAATGTGATTGATGGGTATGTTTCCAGTAATTCATCTAACTGCTTAAGCCCTTTTTCTAATAAATAAACCAATGACTTTCTTCGCTTTAGCCCTTTGTTATAAGTCTTTCGCCTTATACGGTCATAACCCAACTGAAGCTTCTTCTGGACAAAGTATTTGCTCCTGGGCCGGGCTATCTTTAATACCTTGCAATACTTATATAGCTGCTTTTCAAAAACAAACTTACAGCACTCCCAAAGAAGTTTTACGTCAGTTGGAAAGCGAACGTAGCTTTCATAACATGTAGCATCCATCAAAAGTACATGGGTATTGCCCATATCCTTTTTCCAGGCATTGACCAGGGCTCCTTGTACTTTATCCATATCGGCATGATCTGCTATATAGGTTCTAATCCGACTTACAATAGTCTTGTCTTTAACAATCTCATTGTTAAGATTTTTACCGCAAAAGAATTGGAGGCTAAAGTCGGTATTGAACCTCTCAATCAGCTTTTCATCGCTTAGGTTTAAATAGGCCTTTAAAAACATCAGGGCAAACATTCCCTTGTTGCTAAACCATCGTGGCGCCCCTACAGGACTATTTTGAGTAGGCAAACATTCTTCCAGGTCATCCCAAGGAATCGTATCATATATCTTCCCTAAGTCAGTTCCCTTAAAAATATGCCACTTGTAAGAATATTGGTACGGGTCTTGAAAAATAGATATCTGCATTGTACTTTTAAGAGTTGTTTTTTTTCTGATAAATCAAAAATAACAAAAGAAAAACCCCGAAAAAAGCCTTTTTGGCCTATTTTCGGGGTTTCTTTTTATTTTTTGACCGGTTCAGAATACTAATAGACAATCAGTTAACAATTTTCCAGTATCCCCTACATAGTCTAAGGTGTAAGTGTCTCTGAAGTGTTGTATACTTTGCCCTTCGTCTGTTTCCCATAAAGCCACTCCTACGGCACTGGTTCCTTTTCTTGTGTACAACAAGTCTGTCACTAACCCAAAATTTTCTGAAAATTGGTGGTTTATGGTGATACCTCCTGATAAAGCTGACGTACCCCGTGCATCGGCAAAGCCCGCATCGCTTATGCTGGCATTTCCAGCGCCAAACCTTAATCCGAATTTTGTCCCTTTTTTTTGTGCGCAAACATCACCTGCCAGTGCAATGAAAAGTAACAATGTAAGCCCTAAAATTTTTCTCATCCCGCATGTCTCTTTATTATAAAAACCGGAATGTAACCCTAGGGTTATAATGTTATGTTATAAATACATTTTTTGTATCTGCTTTTAACTAGGGAAGCTGAAAGAAGTATAGCCACAAGGCTCCTTTGTGATATAAAGATGTATAGGAACACATCGGATGTAAGGCTAAAAAGTAGGTTGTGTATTTTTGGCTAGCCTAACAGTTAATTATTACTCCAAACTTTCTCATTACTTGTGCACAAAAAAAGAAGTTATCGAAAAAACCCTTTTACCTATACCTCGTAAAGATTTTTAAGTATTAATGATTCAATATTTTTGGTGTTTTTCAACACGCACTAATAGCAGGTAAAGGTAATGTTATATTATTTACCCTGTTCAGGCAATTATTTTAAAGAAAAATATAATATAAGTCATATTTTATTCGGTCTCCATTGCAGAAGACATTCGCATTTTATATCTTTCAATCTTAAATAAATATATTTAGCTGGTAATCTCATGGAAGACAACAAAAATAATATGGGACAAGAAAGTACACCTTCTCAAGATAAAGGCTCTTCGCTAGCCTCAGAAAAGCAAGCTGGCTCTCCTAAAAGTGCTAAAGGGAAAGCTGACCAGAAAAAGGAAAAATCTTCAGGTATTGACGCTATGAAAGTTATTTTAATAGTGTTAGTACTTGGCCTAATGGGAGGTTTGGGGTATCTTGTTATGGTGCAGCAAGAACAAACTGAAGTCATTTCTACTCAAGAACAAACCATAGAACAAGAAGTAGCTGCGAAGAAAGCGGCTTTAAAAGAACTAGAGGAAAGGGTTGATGAACTGGAAGAGCTTCAGGAGAAGTATATAGCGCTTGGGGAAAAAAATGAGGAGCTGGAACTTGAAATAGAAGGCTTGAAAGCTGACTTGGAAAAATCTCGCCAGACCGCTAGCCTTGTGCCTGGTCTTAGAGGTAGATTGAACAGGTTAAACGGTGAATTGGCAACTTGGAAGAAGAAGTATGAAGAGATGAAGGCTGACCGTGATTCTTTGCATACATATAGCGAACAATTAGAAGGAGATAAAAGAGCTATGGGTGATACCCTTAGTAGCTTAAAAGAAGTAAAAACAGGGTTGGAAGAGAAGGTAGCTATCGCTTCTGTTCTACGTGCGGAGCCTGCTAAAATCAACGTGTTCAATGCACGAGGCAAAGAAGTGACTAAGACTCCATATAAAGCAAAGGCTATTGAGAATATTAAATTTAGCTTTAAGCTTATCGACAATCCTGTAGCGGAAAAAGGAAATAAGTTTTTTGCTTTAAGAGTTATTGAGCCTGACGGTTCTGTACTTTTTGACACTGGTACCGGAGGCGGAACCTTTAAATCTGGCGACAAGGAAATGTTCTATACATTGTCACAAGAAAAAATGTTTGACAACACCAGGCAAACAATCACTTTTGTTTACAAAAAAGGATCTTCTTATAAGTCAGGAAAACATACTGTAGAGCTTTTCTGTGACGGTGAGAAAATCGGAGAAGGTAACTTTAGGGTTAGGTAAGCTTGAAAACATTATAAAAATAGAAGCGGCAGTTCTCTTAGAGTTGCCGCTTTTTTTTTGGGGAAAACCATTTGCCCTGATTATGAACTAGGTCGCATCATGAGGAGTAAAATAACAATAAGTCAGCATTTTTTGTCGCAAGGACCGCAGCGTAGTTAAAACACAAATGTTAAGCGAAGCTACTGATTTGATTTATTTTGCCACGCAATAGAAAGTTCTCTTGAATACTTCAGGTTTATCCCTTACTCGTTCTTAATTAGCTCATGGATCAGTAAGCCTGTTTTTCCTCCTGTTACATCTTTAATTGAATAATTGTCCAAGATTTTTATAAATTCCTGATAGGCATGATCTGTGACCCATTTGAGCATACAATTGCCTTCCAAAAAACAAGCGGGTTCTTGACAGGAAATGAGCGGTTCGTTTTTTTCTAGCAAATTTATTAAGGTCCCAATCCTGATTTGGTCTGCAGGCTTGCTTAGATACAAACCACCGCCGGGTCCTCTTTTGGTTGTAAGCACCTTTTGAGCTGATAAAAACTGAACCACTTTTACCAAGTGGTTCCTTGAAATATTAAATTTCTCTGATAGTTCGGTTATGGTCGGGGCATTTTGCTCTTTTGTGGCTATGTACATAAGCACACGAAGACCATAATCGGTAAAGCGGTTCAGTTTCATAATCAGTTGTTTAGTTTAAAAAGAGATTGGCAGGGCCAAACTCTTCATAATGTATGGCTTCTTTGTTTACTCCTATAGAGGTTAAGTCGCCATGTACTTTTTCTATAAATGGAGCAGGACCACAAATATAGTAGTTTGCACCATCCTTTACGATTTCTTCTTTTAACTCACTAATGTTGATTAGGCCATGGTTGCAATTTTTTCCAGCTTGGTCTAAGTTTTCATAAAAATACTTTGTATTGAGTTCGATCTCTTCTGTGTACTTGTCTGTTAACTCCTTAAAAGCATGAACAGATGAATTTCTGCATCCATGTATCCAAGTGATGTCTTTTTTAGAATTATTTTTTGCAATATGCTCTAACATACTTATGAAAGGAGTTTGGCCTACGCCACCACTGATAAACACCAAAGGTGTATCCTTCTGGATATCTAGTACAAAATCTCCTGCTGGAGATGATACTTCAAGGATATCGCCTTCTTTAACTTTATTGTGAAGTTCGTTACTTACCATTCCTTCAGGGCAAATTTCTTTTGCTGGTTCTTTCTTTACCGATATACGGTAATACTCCCCGTTTGGTGCACTGGAAATGCTATATTGTCTCGGTTGAAACAAGTTAAGCTCTGGAAGGTATAATCTTATACTTAAATACTGGCCAGGAGTGAAGTCTGCCACTTTTCCGCCGTCTGATGGATATAAGTAAAAGGATGTAATCTCATCTGACTCCTTGACTTTCTTTTTGACATTGAACGGCCGCCAGCCAGTCCAGCCCCCTTCTTTGCTTACAGCTTCTTTATATAAACCATCTTCTAACCCTATTAGTATATCTGCTAACTGATTGTAGGCTACACCCCAAGCTTCTAGCAGCTCGGCACTTGCTCCATCTCCTAAAACTTCTTTGATAGAGGAAAGTAAGTGGTTGCCTACTATGGCATAGTGTTCTGGACGAATATCCAAGCTTTTATGCTTATGACCTATTTTAGTGACAGCATTTATTAAAACAGATGGGTCTTCTATATTTTCTGCATATGCTAAAACAGCCATAGCTAAAGACATTTGTTGCTTGCCACTTTGTTGATTGCCCATGTTAAAAACATTTTTTAACTCTGGATTGTGGCTAAACATCCTTTTGTAAAAATGGGAGGTCAAGGCTACTCCGTGTTCTTTTAGGATTGGTACAGTTGCTTTGATTAGTTCTTTTTGCTGTTTTGTAATCATAGGTTTTTCTCTTTTATTAATAGTTGCATCAAAAATGCAACTATTATAAATTTTTCGAAAATGATATAGGGTGTTTTTTTAGATGATGTATATCATTTTTTCATGCAAGATGGTGTACTATAGAAACTTGCACAGCTTTTGGGCTTGCTGCTCCTTGATTTTTTACCCCAAAAGGCATAAAAAAAGCCCTGAAACATATCGCTTCAGGGCTTTGGTATGATTTGAAATAGTGGATTTATTCTTTTAGCTCTATTGGCTCTTGAGTAACCTCTTCGGGTAATTCACTGGTCAATGTAGCAATAAACAGTTCAATTTTGGCTACATCATCGTCACTTAGTTCTTTGTTTAGGTTTAGTTGGGCCATGATTTTGATAGCATCACCCAAACTCTCTACGCTTCCATCGTGGAAATATGGGGCTGTTTTTTCGCAGTTTCTTAAAGAAGGAACTTTAAACATGAATTTATCTGCTTCATTATTGGTAACCAAGTAGCGGCCTTTGTCTATGTTTTTGCTGTTGGTCAAAGTCCAGTAATCCCCGAACAGGCCAAATTTTTGAAGCATGTTTCCTCCGAGCAATGCCCCAGAGTGGCAGGAAGTACAACCGGATTCCATATATACTTTCAGGCCTTGCTTCTCCTCAAAAGTCAATGCTTCCACATCACCTTCTAAATATTCGTCAAACCTGGAAGGGGTAACAAGGGTTCTTTCGAAAGCTCCTATCGCATTTTCGATGTTTCTGTATGTTAAAGGTTGCTCCTCGTCAGGAAAAGCTTTGGCAAACAAATTCTGATATAGTTCAATTTTAGAAAGTTTGTTTTCTAGGTAAGCTTCATCAGGAATGGCCATTTCTACAGGATTTAGAATAGGCATTCCCGCTTGTTCTTCTATAGTTTCTGCCCTTCCGTCCCAAAATTGGCTGGTGTGGAAGGCTGCGTTAAGTACAGTCGGGGAGTTTCTGTCTCCTGTCTGGCCTTTATGTCCTGGGGAAACTGAAAGGTTGTCTACCCCAAAAGTTGTTAGGTCATGGCAAGAGTTGCAACTTATATCATTATTTTTCGAAAGCCTTTTGTCGAAATATAACACTTTTCCGAGATGGACTTTTTCTTCTGTTAGCTTATTGTCTGGACTTTCGGCTACTTTCGGCAGTGGCTTAAAGAAGTTTCTCGCCTGTTCTCCTATTTCAGCTTCTAATTTTTCAGCCTCTTGTTGTTTTTTAAGCGCCTCTTGCTGTGCAATTTTTTCTTCTGAATCCCCACATCCTGCTATGAGAAATGTCAGAAGCATCAATGATAAAGCGGTCTTTTTCATCTTTTATATTATTCGAGAATAAATGTTGGTGTATTCAGCTTGTGTATACGTCAAAAGTACGATAAGTTTTCACCTTATCTTATGATATATATCAGCAAAACGGATAATAAATGTTGGTACATGTAATATGTTTTTATCTTTCAGCTAGAAAGGCTAAATTGCTTTTATGAAAGAAAAGATTTTTATAACTACATATGATGAAGAAAGCAAACGTAGTGTAGTTATAGACGAAGATGATCACGCTATTTGGGCATACTTGACATTGCCTGATGCCATGGAAGTGGACTTTCCTGGTTTTATATGTTCTGTAAAACAACCTGTAAGTGAAGTAGAAGACCCTTCCATCTATTTTAAACAAGGAGTTGCGCCACCCATCACAAAAAGTTTCTCAAATGAATTTACTTTCTTACCTGAAGTAAAGGCAAGTCAGTTTTCTGTCGAATGGGATGAACAAGCAAGCCATGTAAAGGTTTTGGTTAATGCTCAGGTTTTCCTGGTTATGGATTATGTAAACCGGTGTTCTTATAGTAAAGGTCTTAGTAGTGAGAGCCCCTATGGGCTTCCTCTTGATGAAAAGTAAACTAGTATATGGAAAAAATAGAAGTTATAAAAGGAGATATTACCAAAATACCTGTGGACGCTATTGTCAATGCAGCAAACTCTTCTTTAATGGGTGGAGGTGGAGTAGATGGGGCTATACATAGGGCAGGAGGACCTGAAATATTAGAAGAATGTAGGAAGATAGTAGCACGGCAGGGCGGGTGTGATACTGGAGAGGCTGTTATAACTACAGCAGGTAAATTACCTGCCAAATATGTTGTTCATACAGTAGGTCCAGTTTGGAATGGAGGTTCTAAAGGAGAGCCAGAAAAGCTTAGAAAGTGTTATGTCAACTCTTTACGCCTTGCGGAAGAAAATGGGTGTAAAACTGTGGCTTTCCCAAACATCAGTACAGGGGTGTATCGTTACCCTAAGCATGAGGCTGCCCAAATAGCAGTGGAGGAAGTAACTGGTTATCTACAGTCTTCTGATATCGAAAAGGTACTCTTTGTATGTTTTGATGAAGAAAACTTTCAGCATATAACTAATTGCTTGAAAAAATAGATTGGATGAATGCGGACTTAACCTTAAATAAGTTTTATACTTGCTTAAAATTGCAATCCCCAATGGCACCTCTGCTTGAGGTGTTTACGGCTTTTTGTCCTATCTTTATAATTTACAATATGATAAAAGACCTGTTTTATATGAATAATAAGATTTTAGCACCCTTTATTTTTTTATTTTATTTTAGTTGCAGTGCCCCTAATAAGAAAGCCTTGGACTCTTTCGTGTTTGACTATGAAAATGTCCTTGAGCCATCGGAAGTAGATAGGTTTGACGAATTGTTAAAAGCACACGAAGGTAAAACATCAAACGAAGTGGTGTTGGTAACAGTGGAAGATTATGGTGATAATGAAAACATGTTGATGTATAGCGTCAATTTTGGCCAGGAAAATGCAATAGGCAAAGCGGGAAAAGACAATGGAGTGATTATCGCATTTAGTAAGGCCAACCACGAAGCACGCATATCTACAGGTTATGGCGCAGAGCAAGTACTTGATGATGTTATAGCCAAGAATATTGTAGATAGCCTTATGGTCCCTCATTTTCAAGTCGGGCAATATGCGGAAGGGTTGTGGGCTGGAAGTAAAGCCGTAATTGATTTTCTGGAGAAACCTGAAAACGCTATTAAATAATTGTTTCTATTTGGCCTTAGATGGTTCCTAGGTCTAAACGTTGAGCTTTTTTCTCTATTTATATTTAACCAGGTTTTTAGCCATGTTGGTAAATATAAATAAATGGGCAGGGAATAACATGTACCAATAAATCCGCCCTTTTAACCCATAAGGTCTAAAGGTGGCGGTTTGCTTTAAGTACAGTCTTGCGTTTTGCTCTTCAATTTTAAATTCTAGCCAAGCCTCACCTGGTAGCTTCATTTCAGCAAACAGCAGCAACCTGGCAGATTGTTTGTCTGCCAGTATTACCCTCCAAAAGTCTAACGCATCACCATTTTGGATGTCATTAGGGTGTGTGCGGCCTCTTTTTAAACCTGTTCCACCAAACAGTTTATCTATAATGCCTCTTATTTTCCATAACGAATTGGCATAGTACCATCCCCTTTTCCCTCCTATAGACCAAATGTTGTTCAATACCCGCTCTTTGTCACGGCGGTCTATTTCCACTGTTCTTTTTTCTTTTAGCACACCATTTTCTGGTACATGTACAAAGTCCATTAGCCGGTCTTGTGCTGAGCTGCTTATAAACGAATCGCGCCAGCTAGAAACGATCATGTTGGGCTCTATTCTCTTAAATGTATTTCTGATAGATTGTTCATAAGAAATAGGTTTTGTGTCCAGCATTTCTCCCAACCTATTGTCTTTGCATACTACTTCTACCTGCATGCTTTCTACTAAATTTACAGCTATTCTATAGTTTACAGAGGTTATGAAATACAGCCAGTAAGAAGACAGTCTTGGTGTCATAAGGGGTATGGTGAAAATATACCTTTTAAGCTTTCTCACCTTGGCGTACTCCAGCAACATTTCTTTATATGTCAATATGTCTGTCCCTCCGATGTCGAATGTTTCATTCAAGCAGGCGGGGTTTAGCATCACTCCATTTAAATACCCAATGACATCTTCCAGTGCTATAGGCTGGCACCTTGTATTCAGCCATGCCGGCGCAATCATTAGCGGTAATTTTTCTACCAAGTCCCGGATTATCTCAAAAGAGGCACTGCCCGATCCAACAATAATGGCAGCTCTTAATACCGTAAGGGGAATTGGTGAATTCTTTAAGACCCTTTCTACATTCTTTCTTGACCTTAAGTGCGGGGAGAGGTTTTTTTCATTTACTATACCTGTCAAAAAAATAATCTGTTTGGCAGATGCTAATTCACAGTGTTGTAAGAAATGCCGGGCCGATTGTTTTTCCATCTCTTCAAAGCCATGTACTGAGGCGGCTAAAGAGTGTATAAGATAAAATGCTACATCAAAATTTTTTGGCGCTTTTTTGATGTCTACTGGCTTGAGAAAATCTACTTCAAATAGCGTAACATTAGGATATTTTAGGAGGTATTGAGCCCTTTTTTTATTTCTTACGCAACAAATTACTTCATGGCCTTCTTTTATAAGCATTGGCAAAAGATGCTTGCCTATATATCCATTGGCTCCTGTTAGTAGAACTTTCATTTGTGTTGATGCCTGTGAGATAGTTTAACTGGATATTAAAAGGTTTGTTAAAGTGAATAATAAGGCTTTCTTTTGATAAATTTCCTTTTTATGAAGAGAATATTGATTCTGGGTTTAGGTACCTTGCTTTTTTTTGGAGTTGGGGGCATTTTAATTATAGAGTTTTTGCAAGATAATCGTTTTGTAGATGTTTTGTTGGATGGGTGGAGTATCGAACTACAGTTGCTTGTTGGTTTGACCGCAGGGCTCATTTCTGCCGGTATCGCCCTGTTTATTATTACTCGAAAGTTTTTTCAGAAAGAGCGGACGTTTTATTATAATATGATTTCGAAGCTAGGCTTAAACCTTCCCGCAATTCTATTTATTTCTTTATGCGCAGGGATTGGCGAAGAAATTTTTTTTCGTGCAGGTATTCAGCCTTTTTTGGGTGTATGGCTTACCTCAATTTTGTTCGTGCTTCTGCATGGCTACCTTAACCCTAGAAACCCACGTATAACAATTTATGGTAGCGTAATGGTCTTTATAATAGCTGGGTTCGGCTACCTTTTTGAGCATGTTGGGCTTATATCGGTAATGACTGCCCACGCTGTATTTGACATGGTTTTGTTTCTTAAAATTCAAGGCAGCATTTCCAATAGTTAGGGTTGCTTAATATAGAATTACCCATTTAAGTCTTTAGGAAGTAATAAGTTTTTAGTACAATAAAATGCTTTACGGCCTTCCTTAAATGGCGGTATGTGCCATTGTTAGAAAATAAGGCGGCCATTGATGAAATTGCGTTAAGAACTTTATAACCATGGAGCGGCCAAAAAATTTGCTGTTTGAGCCCGACGCAAGGAGGGTGAGTTTCATTCCGATAGCTATCGGAATAGCGTAATGGTTATAAAGTTTAGCAAATTTCAGGGCCTTGACTTTTTTGCTTACTTTTTTTGTCTAAGAAAAAAAGTAAGGCCTTGCCGGCGAGGCAAAAGTAACTAAACGAGTCTATGTAAGCTGATAAAGCATAAGATATCTAAATGGGTAACCCTGTTATTTTATTTGAGTATTAATATACATTTAGATGTCCTTTTTTAATGACGATCTATTGTTGAAAATATAATGGGCAATAGTATAGGTCGGCGATCATATAAGCTGAGCACTTGAGAACTTTTCAGCAGGTGCTAAAAGTTTATTTAATTGGGTTGGCATGAGATATTTGTTTTATCCTAAAACTTCTCATGTATATTCTGAGTTTAACCTGAAATATGCATGAGAACTTTCTTTTGCCCCTTATAACGAAATCTAATGCATAACCCAGGTTAAATTAGTTTTTCTTAGGTAAAATGTTTTAGTTTTGAAGAGACGGAAAGGAAAATGCCTTGAACTTGGAGGTGAAATGTTTTGACGTTTAACAAAATGAAAGAAGTAAAAATAGGTGTATTGAGAGAAGGCAAAACGCCTCCTGATAAACGCGTTCCTCTTTTGCCTCATCAATGTAGGGAGGTAATGGATAAGTGGCCAAATGTACAGGTGTTTGTACAGCCTAGCGATATTAGGTGCGTACACAATAGAGAATATACTAGTGAAGGTATTCCTCTGAAGGAAGATCTGTCTGACTGTGATATTCTTTTAGGGGTTAAAGAAGTACCTATGCATTTGCTTATTCCAGGGAAAACGTATTTGTTCTTTTCTCATACGTTAAAAAAGCAGCCTCAAAACCAAAAGCTTCTACAAACTGTTTTGCAGCAAGATATTAGGCTCATAGATTATGAATGCCTTACTGAGAAAGGTGGCAATAGGATTATTGCTTTTGGGCGTTTTGCCGGAATAGTTGGTGCGTACAACGCTTTTTTACTTTATGGCAAAAGGTTTCAACTTTTTGATCTTGACAGGGCTTTTCAATGTGGCGAGTTGGCAGAGCTTTATGAAGAAATGGAAAAAATAAAACTGCCACCTATAAAAATTATTTTGACTGGTTCTGGCAGAGTTTCCAAAGGATCGGAGGAAGTGTTGAGCGCTCTGAACATTCGTAAAGTTTCGGTTCAAGAATATCTTGAAAAAGAGTTTGACGAAGCCGTTTACGTTCAGTTGAGTTCGGCTGATTACTATGAAAAAAAGGACGGTAAACCTTTTGACCGTAAAGACTTTCATCAACACCCTCAAAACTACCAGTCCTCTTTCAAGAAGTTTTTAGATAAAACAGATATGTTAATTGCAGGTGCATATTGGGATCCCGCTGCGCCTGTTTTGTTTACAAAGGAAGATATGAAGGATCCTGGTTTTCGTATTAAAGTTATAGCCGATATAACTTGCGATATTGATGGTTCTATACCTTCTACAATTAAGTCGTGCTCGATTCTCGAGCCTGCCTATGACTATAACCCTGAGACAGGTTTGATGGAGGCACCGTTTTCTGATGATAATAATGTAACTGTCATGGCGGTTGACAACCTGCCAGGAGAACTTCCCAGAGATGCCTCAAAAGAGTTTGGTAATCAATTGATAAATAATGTACTTCCTTTATTGCTAGGTGAAGACAAAGATCAGACTATCGCACGTGGTACCATTGCTGATCATGGGAAACTTACCCCTGGATTTAGTTATTTATCTGACTATGCGGGGCTGTAGATAGTGTTGATTGTCAATTATATTCGCTAATGCGGTTATGCGATTTTTTTAATCAAAATGATATCGTAACTTTGTATAGTTAAATATCTGAAACTGCATGGACAAATATTCTTATGTATCCAACGCTCATGTGAGTTATATCGATGAGCTTTACCAATCGTATAAAACTGATCCTCAGTCGGTAGACATAAGCTGGCAGAAATTTTTTGAGGGCTTTGAATTTTCACAGGCTAACTACCTTAGCAACGGGAAAACTTCCGGTAAAGGCGTAAGTACAGTCGTTGCCAATGGGGCTAAAGCAATAGCTCCTGTTGATGATAATACTTCCAAAGAAGTAAGGGTTAGGTACCTGATTCATGCCTACAGGAGCAGAGGCCACTTAAAATCGAAGACCAACCCGGTTAGGCAAAGAAGAGACAGAAAAGCTTTGCTGGATTTGCACGATTTCGGACTTTCCGAGGCCGATATGCAAACCACTTTTCAAGCTGGCGAGGAAATCGGTATAGGGCCTGCTACGCTGGAAAAGATCGTTCAAAGCCTTAAATATATTTACGAAGGTACAGTAGGTTTTGAATACACCTATATCCGCGAGCCAGATATCCTTGAGTGGTTCAAGACCAAAGTAGAAAAGGACTCCCTCAGCTTTAACCCTCCTGTAGAACAAAAAAGAAGGATACTTTCTAAACTAAACGAAGCAGTTGTTTTTGAAAACTTCCTCCATACAAAATATATAGGTCAAAAGAGATTTTCACTGGAAGGTGGAGAGACTACCATACCTGCTTTAGATGCCATTATCAATAAAGGTGCTGAACTTGGCGTAGAGGAGGTCGTGATTGGTATGGCGCACAGGGGACGTTTAAATGTCCTTGCCAATATCATGGGCAAAACCTATGAGCAGATATTTAACGAATTTGAAGGTACGGCTGTGCCTGACCTGACCATGGGCGATGGAGACGTAAAATATCACATGGGGTATTCCAGTGAAGTAGAAACAGAGTCAGGAAAGAAGGTTAACCTAAAGCTTTCGCCTAATCCATCGCACCTTGAAGCGGTTGACCCTGTGGTGATGGGATTTTGTCGTGCCAAAGGAGATCGGTTGTACCAAAAAGACTATAACAAAATTCTCCCTATTCTTATTCACGGCGATGCGGCTGTGGCCGGTCAGGGAATTGTTTATGAAATTGCCCAAATGTCCAAACTTCAAGGATATAGTGTGGGCGGTACTATTCACTTTGTTATCAACAACCAGGTAGGTTTTACGACCGATTTTGATGACGCACGTTCTAGTATTTATTCAACAGATGTGGCTAAGGTAGTGGATGCGCCTGTTCTTCACGTGAGCGGCGATGATCCTGAAGCGGTTGTTTTTTGTGTCAAGTTAGCCACTGAATTCAGACAAAAGTTCCAGAGAGACATCTATGTTGATATGGTGTGCTACAGAAGGCATGGCCATAACGAAAGTGATGAACCTAAGTTTACGCAGCCTTCACTTTACAATGTGATTTCAAGGCATCCTAATCCTAGGGAAATATATAACAAGAAGCTTATAGAAAAAGGCCATGTAGACGCAGAGCTTGCCAAAAAGATGGACAAAGAGTTCCGTGGTAACCTGCAAGACAGACTGAGCATGGTCAAGCAAAAGACCCTTCCTTATACTTTCCAGAAAATGGAAAAGGAATGGTTGGAGCTTAGAAGATCAACATTGGATGACTTCAAAAAATCTCCTGATACGGGAGTTTCTCAAGAAGTGATCGATCAGGTAGGGAAAGCGCTTACTACTATCCCTGAAGGATTTAAGCCACTAAAGCAAATAGAGAAATTGCTCAAGGATAGGAAAGACCAGTTCTTTGAGAAGAAGGTGCTCAATTGGGCATCTGCTGAACTTCTTGCCTATGGCTCTTTATTGAAAGAAAGGAAGATTGTTAGGATGAGTGGGCAGGATGTGCAAAGAGGTACTTTCTCTCACAGGCATGCTGTATTGAAAGACGCTGAAACCAACCAATCGTATCACTCACTTAATCACATTTCTGAGAACCAGCATAAGTTCAGAATATACAACTCTTTGCTATCAGAGTATGGCGTTCTAGGCTTCGAGTATGGATATGCTATGGCAAACCCAAATGCATTGGTTATTTGGGAAGCACAGTTTGGAGATTTCGCCAATGGTTGCCAGGTAATGATCGACCAGTTTATTTCTAGTGCAGAAAGTAAGTGGCAGCGTATGAATGGATTGGTTATGCTTTTGCCTCATGGTTATGAAGGTCAAGGGCCAGAACACTCCAGTGCAAGGCTTGAAAGGTTCTTGCAGTCATCTGCTAACATGAACTGGGTTATTGCCAATGTTACCGTTCCATCAAACTTCTTCCACTTATTGAGAAGACAGTTGGCTTGGCCGTTTAGAAAGCCTTTGGTGGTTATGTCGCCAAAATCTTTATTAAGACACCCTAAGGTAGTTTCTCCTATTGAAGAATTTATGCAGGGTGGCTTCAAGGAAGTTATTGATGACAATTATGTAGACAAGCCATCTGACGTTAAGAAGCTTCTCCTTTGTTCAGGTAAAGTATATTTTGATTTACTTGAAGAGCAGCAAAACCAGAAGAGAAAAGATGTGGCTATTGTAAGGCTTGAACAGCTTTTCCCGCTTCCTATTACCCAACTTGAGGAAGTATTTAATAAGTACAATAACGCTAAAGTGGTATGGGTACAGGAAGAACCTAATAATATGGGTGCTTGGGAGTATATCTTGAGAAGATTATATAAGACAGTAGACCTCGATGTGATTTCAAGAGAACCGGCTGCTTCGCCTGCTGTAGGTTATAGCAAGGCGCATATGGACAAGCAGGAAGAAATTGTGAGAGAGGCATTTAAATAAATTTAACCTTTTTTAACCTAAATAAAACTACCAAATGGCATTAGAAATGAAAGTCCCTACAGTAGGGGAATCAATAACAGAGGTAACCATAGCCAAATGGAATAAACAAGATGGTGACTATGTAGAAGCGGATGAAATAATCTGTGAGCTTGAATCTGACAAAGCTACTTTTGAGCTTAATGCTGAGACTTCAGGGACATTAAAGATAATAGCTGCCGAAGGTGATACACTTGAAATTGGCGCTACTATTTGTGAAATTGACGAATCTGGCGCGCCTGCTAAAGGAGATGAAAAACCTGCCGCTGAAACAGCTGCGCCTGCTACTTCTGGTGGTGGAAAAGGCGAGGTGATGGAAATGAAAGTGCCAGCCGTTGGCGAATCTATCACTGAAGTTACTATCGCTAATTGGTTAAAGGGGAGTGGTGATTTTGTAGAAATAGATGACGTCTTATGTGAGATTGAGTCCGACAAGGCAACTTTCGAACTTACGGCTGAGGCAACAGGTATTTTGTCTATTGTTGCGGAGGAAGGCGAAACGTTGGAAATTGGTGCTACTATTTGTAAAATTGAAGTTACTGACGCTGCGCCTGCTGGTGCAGCCAAAGAGTCTGTTTCGACTGAGCAAAGCGCCCCTGCTGCTTCTGAAGGAAACTATGCTTCTGGTCACGCATCTCCGGCTGCTGGTAAGATCCTTGCAGAAAAAGGTATTTCGCCAGAGCAAGTGAAAGGTACGGGCAAAGACGGTAGGATTACTAAAGAGGATGCTCTTGCTGCCAAAAAACCTGCGCCTGCTGCTGAGAAGCCTAAATCTGCACCTGCTCCTACACCAGCTCCTGCTGTAGGTGGCGAAAGGGAACAGCGCAGACAAAAGATGACCAGCTTGCGTAAGACTATTTCTAAGAGATTGGTTGCTGTGAAGAACGAAACGGCCATGCTTACTACTTTTAATGAAGTAGACATGAAGCCCGTTATGGATCTTCGCTCTAAATATAAAGAACAGTTTAAAGACAAGTATCAGGTAGGACTTGGTTTCATGTCTTTCTTTACAAAGGCTTGTTGTATGGCTCTTCAGGAGTTTCCTGCAGTAAATGCCATGATTGATGGAGATGAAATTGTTTACAACGACTTCTGTGATGTATCTATAGCCGTTTCTGCTCCTAAAGGACTTGTGGTTCCTGTTATCAGAAACGCAGAGTCTATGAGCTTTGACGGAATCGAGAAGGAAATCATCAGGCTTGCAACCAGGGCTAGGGACAACAAGTTGACTATTGACGAAATGACCGGTGGTACTTTCACCATTACCAACGGAGGTATCTTTGGTTCTATGTTGTCAACACCAATTATCAATGCACCTCAGTCTGCTATTTTGGGCATGCACAATATCGTTCAGCGTCCTGTGGCGGTAAATGGTGAAGTGGTAATTAGACCTATTATGTATGTAGCACTTTCTTATGACCATAGAATAATAGATGGACGTGAGTCTGTAGGCTTTTTGGTAAGGGTTAAGCAATTGCTTGAAGACCCTTCCAGATTACTTTTAGGAATATAATTTTATTTTATAATCTAAGGTGCCTGTAATGGGCACCTTTTTAAATTTTTGAGATTATGCAATATGATGTAACTATTATAGGTTCAGGCCCTGGCGGATATGTTGCTGCTATCAGATGTGCACAACTTGGTTTAAAAACTGCACTTGTAGAAAAATATGACACACTGGGAGGTACTTGCCTAAATGTAGGATGTATCCCTTCTAAAGCTCTGCTAGATTCTTCAGAGCATTATCATAATGCGGCACACACTTTTGGTACGCATGGTATAGAGTTAAAAGACCTTAAAGTAAACCTCAAGCAAATGATTGGCCGCAAGTCTGAAGTGGTCAAGCAGACGTGTGATGGCATCAACTATTTGATGAAAAAGAACAAAATCGATGTACATCATGGTTTAGGGAGTTTTGTTGATAAAAATACTGTAAAAATTACAGCTGGTGACGGCAAAACCACTGAAATAAAGACTGGTAAAGCAATTATTGCTACAGGATCAAAACCTTCAACTTTGCCAGGTATTGAGATAGATAAGAAAAGGGTAATTACTTCTACCGAAGCATTGAACCTGACGGAAGTTCCTAAAGAGCTAGTTATTATTGGGGGCGGTGTAATAGGTTTGGAGCTAGGCTCTGTATATGCCAGGTTAGGTACCAAGGTTAAAGTTATTGAGTATATGGACTCTTTGATCCCGACCATGGACAAAGCCTTGGGCAAGGAACTACAGAGAGTTCTTAAGAAAACGTTGGGTTTTGAGTTTTTCTTTAAGCACAAAGTTAAATCAGCAGTTGCCAAAGGCAAGGCGGCAGTTATTAAAGCAGATGATAGCAAAGGCAATGAAGTAGAGTTCAAGGCAGACTATTGCTTGGTATCCGTAGGTCGTAGGCCTTATACAGACGGTCTTGGTCTGGAAAACATAGGTGTAAAAACGGATAACCGTGGACGTATAGAGGTAAATGAACACTTACAAACTTCTGCGCCTAATATTTATGCTATAGGTGATGTGATCAAAGGTGCAATGTTGGCCCATAAGGCAGAAGAAGAAGGGGTATTTGTTGCGGAGTCGATGGCTGGACAGAAGCCTCATATCAATTATCTGTTGATTCCTGGCGTTGTGTATACTTGGCCTGAGGTTGCGGCAGTAGGTTATACAGAAGAGCAGCTTAAAGAAGCTGGTAGAGCTTATAAAACTGGGTCGTTCCCTTTCAAAGCTTCTGGTAGGGCAAGGGCTAGTATGGATACAGATGGTTTTGTGAAAGTACTGGCGGATAAGCAAACGGATGAGATTCTGGGGGTTCATATGATTGGGCCAAGAGCTGCCGATATGATCGCGGAAGCTGTGGTTGCCATGGAATATAGGGCTTCTGCAGAAGACATTGCAAGAATGTCGCACGCACACCCAACGTTCACCGAGTCTATGAAAGAGGCTTGCCTTGCAGCAACAGAAAATCGCGCTGTGCATATTTAAGTTAGTTCATTTGAACTTAATCAGTATATTAGAGGAGAAGCAAAGCTTCTCCTTTTTTGTTGCGCAGCGACTGATCTGGAGTTGTTTTGCTAATTAATAGAAAGTTCTAATGCATATTCCAGGTTAAACCTCCCTAGCAAAACGAGCTGTTCATTGTGAACCTATATAGATAGCCAGTGTTGGATTACTATAAGAAGTGCTTGCGTAGTATATGATGGATTTAGTAATGTTTTTCAGATTTTGCCAATATCATTATGTCAGCCACCCTTGATGATATGGAGTCTTACGAGTTTTTTCAAGCCGATATGGATGTATGGCTTGAAGAATTCCTTAGCACCTTACATGTTTTGGATAGTCAGGTGCTGTTTCTGCATGCCTACATAGAATATGTATGCTTTTTTAGGATGATTGATAATGTGTCAGATTTGAACGAGAAAGTGGTAAACGATTTTTTAGCTTTTAGAAAAGTAGGTGGCTTTGAAGAAAAAGAAGCTTTAGAGCTTTTGGAAAAATACCAGTTGTTTATAAAGAAAAAAGCCGGTTTGATATCCGGCTAGCTATTACTTAAAATTCGATATCTACGATTGATTTCGTAGGAATATTTAAGCCTCCTTTAAGAGAAATAAATTCATCATTGGCAGACCAGATAGTAGTTTCTACTGCCATAAGATCACTTTTGTCCGTTTGAAATACCAGTTTTACTTTATTTTTATAACCATTTCCTAATGCCTCGGCTTTTTTCAGGTAAATGGTTCTTAATCTTTTTTGGGCAGGATCTGTCAAGACATCGTCTTTAGTAAACTTTAATTGCCCTATGGACTCCTTCTCAACGACAGTAACAGGTTTCTGTAAGATTCTCATATGGTCTATTTGGTTAAGGTTCTGGAAAAAAAATTAACTATTTACTCAATAAGCGTAAAATTGTTGTAATAGTGTTTTACCAACAAAAGGGTTAAAATGTTACAATTTTTCTTAATTCTGTTACAAAAATCATGCAAATCTTTCTTTAAAAAATTATTTTTTTATTTGTAAATATATATGATAGAGAGGTTTTGGAGGAAATGCACTTTAAGTAAATTTTTAGGGAAAATGTTTAGAATATTTTTTCTTATCGTTTTTCCTAATTTTTGATATTATGTGTATTATTGTTTAATGATGTATAAAGTTGTATAGGGTTATATGGATAAATTTATAACAGTAGGAGAAGCTGCTAAAATATTAAAAGTAAGTCCAGAAACACTAAGACGCTGGGATAAATCTGGGAAGTTTGCCAGCACCCGTCATCCTATTAATAACTACCGGGTATATTCTGAGAGTCAACTGCTTTCCTTAGTTGAGGAGCTTAAGCTAGATATTAGTCAAACAACTAAGACTTCAGAAAAACCTTTTCCTTATTTTGAAACTAAAGTCGGGAAGCTTTTTCATATGGATGCTGTTGATTTTTTGAAAAATATTGAGGACGCATCTGTAGATTTAGTTTTTGCGGATCCTCCGTATAATATTAAAAAGGCTGTTTGGGACACTTTCGCTTCTCAAAAAGAGTATGTTAATTGGAGCATGGAGTGGATTAGAGAAGCGCATAGAATTCTGAGTGACAGAGGTTCATTGTACATATGTGGATTTTCAGAAATACTTGCAGATCTTAAATGGGCTAGTGCCAGCATGTTTAAAGGTTGTAAGTGGCTTGTTTGGTTTTATAGAAATAAAGGAAACCTAGGAAACGACTGGGGACGGTCTCATGAAAGCATACTTCACTTTCGTAAATCAGAAAATTATATATATCATATAGATGAGGTTCGTATTCCTTATAATGACCATACGTTAAAGTATCCGAAAAGGAAACAGGCTGAAACATCTCAGTTTGGTAATGGCAAGAAATCTGAATATGTATGGGAGCCTAACCCTTTAGGAGCTAAACCTAAAGATGTTTTTGAAATCCCTACTATCTCCAATGGGAGCTGGGAAAAAACACCTCATCCTACACAGAAGCCCCTAGAGTTATTAAGAAGAATTATCTTAAGCTCATCTAACCCCGATAGTACTATTGTAGATCCTTTTGGAGGGTCAGGCACCACTTATGCAGTTGCTGAAGCTTATGGACGATCCTGGCTTGGCTGTGACCTGAGCAAAGAGTACTGCCAGTTGATTAAGTCCCGGTTAGGGGACAAGGACTTTATTTCGAGGGTGCTTTCCATGAAAGATGAAACTGATTCACAATTACGCCGCATAAAATTAAGAGGTGGAGAGCAAAGTGGTTAAATCCGTGGTAATGAGCTCTGAAAATGGTTTTATATGTGCATTGTATGGTTCCTTTTGAGCATTAGGAGGTGGGTCTAAATAATATACTCCGTCCAAGGGAGTAAGGAACTTGTTATACACCATAAATAGCCCTGATACTAAGGTAAAGCTGATATTGTCCTGTTCTTTTCGTTGGACATCATTTAAAAATATACCAATAAATTTTAGTTTATGCTTTACAAATCTTTCAAGTAGAATTTTATCAATAAATATTTTTCCCATTCGGTCTTTAGAAGTAGTTTTTACAGACACAACTATTTCGTTTTCATCTAATGAAGTGCTGCTCGACGAACGACCTTCTGGGGAAAGGATAAGGTCGTTTTCACATACATAGTTCTTTACGCCTTGGTCAGTTTCATAAGGGATTTTAAGTACAACCCTCTTATTGGGAATTCCAATTTCAGAAAATACCACCTTAATTAACTCCTCAAACCTGTTGCCTGCATGTTTTCTTCCACTGTTGGGGTTAACTAATAAGTCTAAGCCAGCGCCTATAGACTGCTGTATTGTATATAAAACACTATTTATAGTGTTTTTTTCCTCCGAAGAAAATGTTAGGTGATGGCTTTTGATTTTCCTGTTTACCTCTAATAGTTTCTCAAAGCCCTCAGAAAAACGGTCTGGGTTGTTTATAAAAAGCTTATAATTTATTGGCCTTAAATACTTCTTAGTTTCTGCTATTATTGAAGAATAGATAAGGTAGTCGCCTTTTTTTTCAGAACTGGATAATACATGCGGAAGATAGTTAAGTACCCTTAATGTTATATCCTTAAATTCTTGCAAAGTATTTTTCTTTCGTTGTAAGTCTTGTTCTAAGGATAGCATTTATTTCATTCTTTTGGATGTGCAATTTGAGAATAATTAACTAAATATTCCATTAAAAGGAGCTATTAACTCAATGATTATTTTAACGGATTTAGAAACTTTATTGCTGACTTGAGGGTAATTAGTTTTTTTAGCTTAGATTGTCCAGTAGGCCTAATTTCGGCCTTTTGTATGACCTGAGTATCTCCTGGTTCAAATTGACCCTTATATGACAGAATTAAAATTTTATTTAAACAAACTTCATAATTTACAGTACCGCGGTGATTGGAAAGAGCCTTATGGTCACATTTATAGTGAAGTGCGCACTTTAATATATAATGCGTATACGCTAAGGAAAAACTTTTATTTAGAGGAGCTGGATAAATACCATAAGCAGATGATGAGGCTCCCTTACATACAAAATAATGAAGACAAGTTGCAGTTTCGAAGGGTGCAGAAACACTTGATTGACTTATTGTACCTGATTAAAGAAGAGAATAAGAAAATATATATTGTGTACGGCAAAGATTCCTCCATGAAAGATAAGGTAAGTTCTTTTCTGGGAAGACTTCGTCTCGATTTTGTGGTGGTGGATTATGAAGATAAAGGCAAAACCTATCTAGACTTTCACGAGGCTGCCAAAGATTGTGAGTATGCTGTGGTACTTTTGTCTGCCGACAACCATGTTAAGTCTGCTGCACAAGGAGCAGATGTTTATCGCGCTAGTCAAAAGGTGCTTTTTCAACTAGGATATTTTTTGGCCAATGCTGGTAGAAAAAATGTTATCCTTTTCCGTTCAGCTTCTAAGTTTATTGAAACTCCTTTTGACTTTACTGGTCTTGCTTATAACGAGTTTGATATGCAAGGGGATTGGAAAAAAACGCTTGTTTCCCACTTAAAGGCTTCTGGTGTTTACATTGATGAAGGCTTGGTCGCCAATTTATAATTGGTCGCCAATTTATAATAGGTACTAGTCTGTCCAGTTGTATGCCGGATACAGCAGGGATAATGATGAACAATATAGGCTTCTGGTAGTTTTTTAGCTCAAAAGCTAACTTTTACTTATGAAGTATTTGTCATTGTTATTCTTTGTTATGTTCGTAGGTTTTTGTGCAGTTCAATATAATGACCCCGACCCGTATGTTTGGGTTCCTATATATGGGTATGCTGCGGTTATGTGCTGGATGTCATTTAAGGGGAAGTTTAATTTTTACATGTTGGGTGTTAGCGCTGTAATTTATTTAATTGGTGCAGCCTTTCAATTTCCCCCTTCACTGGTGGAATATTACGAAGCAGAGATGTCGCAAAAATCTTTAGGAATGCACGCTTTGGGTGTAGAAGAGGCCAGAGAAGCTGGCGGATTGTTGATTTCAGGGGCTGTAATGCTCTTGTTAATGTGCTATGGCAGGCGTACAAAAACTGAAGAAGATGTTAAACCCAAAAAGATTATGAGCAATATTCCCGAACAGATGGACGTGTAAAGCTTTAGTATAAACTTGGTTTTAATTGCACCCTGTCAAGGGAGAATTATATTTTTATTTGAAATAGCCAAGTTCTTTTTTGCCCTTCTCCTATAAGCCTCTTAACTTTGGTAGGATTTTACAGTTATTTGTGAGACTGACTGGTAATAAATATTGAATTTTGTGAAGGATTTCAACTGTACTCTTTTAATTGATGATGATGAGGTATGTAACTATGTATCAAAGCGGCTTCTAGAAAAGACCATCATCACCAATGGCATTCAGACTGTATCAAACGGTTTGGAAGCTTTGCGATTTATTGTAAATTATGATCCGGATTTCAACACTTGTCCAGAATTGATTTTTGTTGATATTAATATGCCTGTAATGGGAGGGATTGAGTTTCTGGACAGCTTTACCCGGCTTGAATTTTTAAATAAAGAGAAGGTAATCATCGTTATGCTGGCAAGTGTGTATAATGAAGAAGATATTGACCACTGCAAAGAGCTCGGTATAAAGCACTTTTTGGTTAAACCACTGACCGAAGAGAAAGTAGGTCAGCTAATTGAAGAAATATCGAGTCAATAAGCTGGAACTAGTTTATTAAAAATCAGGTTATAGCCTGCAATTATAGAATATCGGATGAACCGAAAACAGAACCAAACGTTTAAACAACAGGTACAGAGATTTGCATTAAAGCTTATAGGGGCAGGAGTCCTTTTACTGGTATTTGTCTTTACCCTTTTTTATTTGGCGGTACGTGTAGGGGTTTTTGGTAGCTTACCTTCCGTTCAGGACCTTAAAGCTGTGGACAATTATACCGCCTCTGAGATTTTTTCCTCTGATGGGAAACTGCTAGGGAAGTATTATTTTCAGGACCGAAGCAATGTGAAGTTTGAAGACCTTTCTCCTTCTCTTGTCAATGCATTGGTTGCTACAGAGGATGCAAGGTTTTACGAGCATTCGGGAGTAGACTATACGAGTATGTTCAGGGTGCTCATTAAGTCGCTGTTGCTTGGCAATGAAAGCTCTGGTGGAGGGAGTACTATTTCACAACAGTTGGCAAAGAACCTGTTCCCAAGGGCTACCCATGGTAGGCTTTCCATGCCGGTAAACAAAATGCGGGAAATTATCATTGCTTCCAGGTTAGAAAAGGCATATAGCAAAAATGAAATTCTTACCCTTTATTTGAACACAGTGCCATTTGGTGAGAATGCATGGGGCATTGGTTCTGCTAGTAGAAGGTTTTTTAACAAAACACCGGGCACGTTAAATACAGAAGAAGCTGCTGTATTGGTGGGCATGCTCAAAGCTACCTCTTACTACAATCCTAAAAAATATCCTGAGCGGGCGGTTCAAAGAAGAAATGTAGTGTTGTCGCAAATGGCCAAATATGACTTCATTAATGAAGAGCAGGCCGAAGAGTTGAAGAATACTGACCTTCAGCTTCACTATGTTACCCTTACGCACAATGATGGATTAGCTACCTACTTTAGGGAGTTTTTGAGGCAGGAGGTGCAGAAAAACCTTAAAGATGTTAAAAGGCCGGAGGGGGGTAAGTATAACGTATACACTGATGGGTTGAAAATTTATACTACCATAGATTCAAGAATGCAGCAATATGCAGAGGAGGCAATGAAAGAGCATATGTCGCAATTGCAGTTGCTATTCTATAAGCATTGGGGAAATAAGCAACCTTGGGGAAGAAATCATGATGTGATAATTAAGGCTGTAGAAAGAAGTGACAGGTACCGTGCACTCAAAAAACGGGGCATGGATGATGCCGAAATCAGAAAAACCTTTGCGGAACCTCAGCATATGAAGGTCTTTTCTTGGAATGGGGAAGTGGAAAAAGAAATGACCCCGTTGGACTCTGTTAAATACTACCAACACTTTTTGCATGCTGCTTTTATGGCTATGGATCCTACCAATGGAGAAATTAAAGCGTGGGTAGGTGGATTGAACCACAGGCATTTCAAATATGACCACGTAAACCCGAATGCTAAAAGGCAGGTTGGTTCTACTTTTAAACCTCTGGTTTATGCAACGGCTTTGGAAAAGGGAATTAGTCCTTGCGAATATATTGCGAATAAGCGTATCATGTTTACTAATTATGACAATTGGTCTCCAAGGAACTCCGATAGTGACTATGGTGGCTATTATTCGCTTACAGGAGGACTTAACAAGTCGGTAAATACTATATCGGCGCATTTAATAGCCAAAACGGGTATTCCGGCAGTTGTAGATTTGGCTAAAGAAGTGGGCATCACGAGCAACTTAGAGCCTGTGCCGTCTATGGCCCTGGGGTCTGCTGATATTTCGCTTTATGAAATGGTTGGCGCTTATGGCACTTTTGCTAATCAAGGAAGGTACACAGAGCCTGTGTATCTTTTGAAAATAGAAGACAAAAACGGAAACATTATTTTTGAAAACAAGGATCGCGTAACCAAACAGGTGATATCTGCAGAAAATGCAGATATACTAACTCATATGCTTCAGGGGGTTGTAAACAATGGTACTGCTGCAAGGTTGCGCTACCAGTTTAACCTTAGAAATGATATTGCCGGAAAGACAGGTACTACTCAATCTCATGCTGACGGTTGGTTTATGGGATATACCCCTTCTATTGTAGCTGGTGTTTGGGTAGGGGCTGAAGATCGCCGGGTACACTTTAGAACTATTGACCTCGGACAGGGAGCCAATATGGCTTTGCCTATATGGGGGAAATTTATGCAAAAAGTTAATAATGATCCAGGGCTTCGTAGTATGGCCATGGCTAGGTTCCCTCGGTTGTCAGATGATGCACGAGATAAAGTGGATTGTGAACCTTATGTTGATCAACTTCCTAAAGAAGGACGTTTTTGGGATCTTTTTAAAGCTAAAAAAGAAAATAAAAAGAAAGATTATAACCGGGCGTCAGCTACTCATAAACCGCGCCACAACTATAGGTCGCAACCTAAAAAGGAAGAAAAAAAGAATACAGTTGATAAAATAAAGAACTTATTTAAGAAAAAATAGCTTAGTCTATATAAATAATTAAAAATTTTCTTGATGAAATTTAATTATTAGGAAAATTTCCATTTAATTCACTTTCGTATTTTAAGTCTCTAATTATAAACCACAAAATGTTGTTAAGAAATTTAGTTATCGCAGGTTCATTGTCCGCTTTGGCAATGTCTTGCAACCCATCATCAGGAAGCAAAGACCTATCTTTAAAAACAGAAGCTGATTCTGTCAGCTACGGTATTGGTGTTAACCTTGGACAAAACTTCAAAAACCAGTCTCTAGACGAAATTAATATTGATATCCTTGCTTCTGCTATTAAGGATGTTTTAAATGAGAAGGAAATGGTAATGACTGAGGAGGAAGCAGGTGCATTGATTGAGTCCTATATGATGGCTCGTTTCCAAAAGCAAGCAGATGGCAACCTTGAGGAAGGTGTCGCTTTTCTTGAGAAGAATAAAGAAAGAGAAGGTGTTGTAACATTGGAAAGCGGACTTCAGTATGAGATTATTGAAGAAGGTACAGGAGAAAAACCTACTGCCGATGATGAGGTTACTACGCATTATCATGGTACTTTAATTGATGGGACTGTCTTTGACAGTTCAGTAGAAAGAGGGGAGCCTGCTAAGTTTCCAGTATCTGGCGTAATTGCAGGCTGGACAGAAGCCCTTCAGCTTATGCCAAAAGGATCTAAGTGGAAGCTGTATGTGCCTGCTGATCTTGGATATGGTGAAAGAGGGTCAAGAGCTATTAAGCCTAACTCTACACTTATCTTTGAAGTTGAATTGATCGATATTCATAAGAAAGAATAGTAAAAAAAGAGCTGTCAAAAATAACTGACAGCTCTTTTTTTTAACATACTGTTTTCATCCTGTGTTATATATATAAGTAATTTGAAAAGGTATAATATGGGAAGGATTGCAGGGATATTTACGATAATACTAGTGCTGGTAGTTTTAATATTTTCTTCATGTAATCGAGACATTACCAGGACAGAACGTGGCGTGGAGGCACCAGCAGGAAGTGACGCACATGGCACAACAGACCCACGAAGAGTACCTTCTTTAGGTCATCCGGATACCGGGCCTTGGACAGGGACTTTCCCTGATACTGCTCCCGGCGGACATTGATAAAGGGATTTTTCTCTTTATCATTTTTTTTTATATTTAACCCACTATTGCCTTCGTTACATACATAACTTTATTTCAAAATCATATGATAGGGAAAATTAAGTACCTCATTTTTTTTGCTGTAATTTCTTCTTTGACTATTTCTTGCTCTGAGTCTGAGAATAGCGACGATAACTCAAGTTATTATTATGAAGAAACTTTTGACTTTGAAATAAATCCATCTATTGAGTTAATTGTAAAGCCCGCTGCTAGCGGTACTTTTAGAGGTGTGAGTCTGGGAACCCTAAGGGATGATGTACTGAAAATTGAAGAGACTACCCAAATAATCAACGACAGCCCCGAATCCATTGTATATAGGGTGAACTATGACGTAAACCAAGATGTGGATGTAGAGTATTTCTTTGACGACCAGTCAAAGGTGGTAAAGATCCAGGCCTATTTATACCCGCAAAACAAAGAAGAGCAGAAAGTTGCGTTTAAAGAACTGCTCAATTATTTTGAATACTCTTTTGGGACACCTGATTTTAGCTCCGAAAATCAAGTTATCTGGAAAAGTCGCTTGGGAGAGTTTGAAATTATGCTAAAGAAGCAGGGAAACGTCAAAGTGCATGATGTTGAAATAGAAATTAACCCAATCGTATTTACTCCTTCGGCTTTATCGTCAATAAAATAGTTTTTTTTCTTAGCGCCTAACACATGTGTACGCTAAAGTAGCAGGGTTTTCTTCTTTTTCTTTTCAGGTAAAACTATTGACAACATTCATTTTTTAACTGTCAATATAACAATTTCATTAATCATTGGTAAGCATGGTATGTCTGATATGTCGGGATCTTTCTTTGACTCTGACATTATGTCATAAAACTGGCTTGAAATTCCTCTTGGCATAGGGCTTGTAAAAGGTTATTAAGAATTTGAGAACTGAAAAGAATAAAACTTACAATTTATGGGAAAAATTATAGGAATAGATTTAGGAACTACTAACTCTTGCGTTTCCGTGATGGAAGGTAATGAGCCGGTAGTAATTCCTAATAGCGAAGGAAGAAGAACAACACCTTCTATTGTCGCTTTTTTGGAGAATGGTGAAAGAAAAGTTGGGGATCCTGCTAAAAGACAGGCAATAACCAACCCAAGCAATACTATTGCATCTATTAAGCGTTTTATGGGTAAGAAATTCTCTGACGTTTCTAAAGAAGCTGGGAATGTATCTTATACCGTAGAAAGTGGAAGTAATGATACTCCAAGGGTAAAAATTGGTGACAGAAATTATACTGCACAAGAAATTTCAGCAATGGTGCTTCAGAAAATGAAAGCAACTGCTGAAGACTACCTTGGAACAGAGGTGAAAGAAGCTGTAATTACCGTTCCTGCTTACTTTAACGATGCCGAAAGACAGGCAACAAAAGAGGCAGGGCAGATTGCCGGATTAGAAGTTAAGCGTATTATCAACGAGCCTACGGCTGCGGCTTTGGCTTATGGACTTGATAAAAAGAGCAATGATGTAACTATCGCTGTATTTGACCTTGGTGGTGGTACATTTGATATCTCTATACTTGAGCTTGGTGATGGTGTATTTGAAGTAAAATCTACTAATGGTGATACCCACCTTGGTGGTGATGACTTTGACCAAGTAATCATTGACTGGTTGGCCGATGAGTTTAAAAAAGATGAAGGTGTAGATCTTAAAAAAGATCCTATGGCACTTCAAAGATTGAAAGAGGCTGCTGAAAAAGCTAAAATTGAGCTTTCTAGCTCTACATCTACGGAAATCAACCTGCCGTATATCATGCCGGTAGATGGAATTCCTAAGCACTTGGTGAAATCTCTTAGCAGGGCTAAGTTTGAACAACTTGCTGATGATCTAGTAAGAAGATCTCTTGAGCCATGCAAGCAGGCGCTAAGTGACGCTGGTCTAAATGTGTCTCAGATAGATGAAGTTATCCTTGTAGGTGGTTCTACCAGAATTCCTAAGATTCAGGAAGAAGTAGAGAAGTTCTTTGGTAAAAAACCTTCTAAAGGTGTAAACCCTGATGAGGTTGTGGCTATCGGTGCTGCTATCCAAGGTGGTGTACTTACAGGTGAGGTTAAAGATGTATTGCTTCTAGACGTTACCCCACTTTCTTTGGGTATTGAAACAATGGGTGGTGTAATGACTAAACTGATTGAGTCTAACACTACTATCCCGACTAAAAAGTCTGAAGTGTTTTCAACTGCTTCCGACAATCAGCCATCTGTGGAAATTCACGTATTGCAGGGTGAAAGACCAATGGCGAAAGACAATAGAAGTATTGGTAGGTTCCACCTTGATGGAATTCCGCCGGCACCAAGAGGCGTTCCTCAAATTGAGGTTACCTTTGATATAGATGCCAATGGTATCCTAAATGTATCTGCTAAAGATAAAGGTACTGGAAAAGAGCAGAAAATCAGAATCGAAGCTTCTTCAGGCTTAACTGACGATGAAATCGAAAAAATGAGAAACGAAGCGAAAGCTAACGAGGAAGCCGATAAAGCTGAGAAAGAGAAAATCGAAAAAATGAACACGGCTGACTCTTTGATCTTCCAGACCGAAAAGCAGTTGAAGGAGTTTGGAGACAAGTTGTCAGAAAACAACAAAACCGCTCTGGAATCTTCTCTTGCAGACCTTAAAAAAGCACATGAGTCTAAGGATCTTGCTGCTATAGATACGGCAATGGCTGCCTTGAACACTGCTTGGCAAAATGCTTCGCAGGAAATGTACAGCCAAGGACAGCAGCCAGGTGCTGATGGTGCAGGAGCTGGTGCAGGAGCCCCTGGTGCCGATGCAGGTGCACAAGGCCAAAACGGATCTGGTGACTCTGTGACTGATGTAGATTATGAAGAAGTGGATAGCAATAAGGATAAAAAATAAACCTTACCTTTTATAAACTACTTTAAAAAAAGCTTCCGGTTTTACTGGGAGCTTTTTTTATTATAAACCATTTACCGTTCTGAGGGTTTTTCTATATATCTTTGAAAAGTAATCTCCTTAATTATGAAATCTACAGTCTTTTTTGGTGTAATTTTTTTATTATCTCATTCCTTTGTTTATGCTCAGTTTTCTCCAGACACAGATGCACAACGGTATGCAGAAACTATTACAGCAGAAGAGTTGTCGGAGCATTTACATATTCTCGCATCTGACAGCCTAGAAGGAAGGGAAACTGGGACTAGAGGGCAAAAAATGGCTGCCGAATACATTGCCAATGCCTTTGAACGCTCAGGGGTGCTTCCCGGTGTAGTCAATGACGGGGATAGTAGTTATTTCCAAAATTTTGACCTCATTAAAAAGGAGTGGAACGAGGTTAAACTAATCGTGAATAAAAGGGAAAAGGTTTTCTTGGAAGATTTTTATTTGTTTGGTGATTTTGACCCAGAAGCCAGGGAGAAAATGAGAATGGTTTTTGCCGGTTTTGGTATAGAAACCCCAGAATACTCTGACTACAAAGACTTGGATGTGGAAGGTAAAGGAGTTGTTATCTTTATGGGCGAGCCTGTTCGAGATGGAATTTCGCTTATTACAAACACTAGCGAAATATCTGATTGGGCCTTCGACTGGCGTCGTAAAGCAGCACTGGCAAGGGACAAAGGTGCCCGTGAGGTATTTGTTGTAGTGGGAAATTCGAGAGATGAGTTTGACCGTAGGTTAAATACTTTAAAAGAACATATTGCTCAGCCTTCTTTGGCCTATACCCACAAACGTAGGTCTGGCAGTGCCTTTTTTATTCCACCGGATTTGGGTGCTGAAATGCTGAGGATTAATAAAGAAGAGTTGTTTGATAAGCGGGAAGCATTGTTGACAGAAAAGCCGTCTGATATGAAGTTCAAACGGTCTATTGTCCGCTCGGCCGTTACTACTACAGACAGTATTGTCAATACAGAAAACATCTTGGGTTTTATAGAAGGGGGCGACAAGAAAGAGGAAATTATAGTATTGACCGCTCATTACGATCATTTGGGCATAGAAAATGGCAAGATTTATAATGGGGCAGATGATGACGGTTCTGGCACAGTGGCATTGATAGAAATCGCAGAAGCTTTTGCTATGGCTGCTAGAGATGGCCACAGGCCTCGGAGAAGCATACTCATTATGCCAGTTACCGCTGAGGAAAAAGGTCTGATGGGGTCAGAGTACTACACGGACAATCCTGTATTTCCATTAGAAAATACAGTTACCAATTTGAATATCGATATGATCGGGCGTTTGGATGAAAACTATCCTGACAATCCAGACTATGTCTACCTTATTGGAAGTGACAGATTGTCTACCGAATTGCATGAAGTAAGTGAAAATGCCAATGATGCATATACTAATTTGACGCTTGATTATCGTTATAATGAACCAGATGACCCAAATCGTTTTTATTACCGGTCAGATCATTATAACTTTGCAAAAAATAACATTCCCATAATATTTTATTTCAATGGTGTGCACGAAGATTATCACCAGCCATCAGATACGGTAGATAAAATATTATTTGATAAAGTAGAAAATATAACTAAACTGGTATTCTACACTGCCTGGCACCTGGCTAATAGGGAAAATAGGGTAGAAGTTGACGTAAATGAAGAGTAAAGACTACAATAAGAAGTTTCTAAAAGACGCCGAGGTAAAAACCTTTGATGCAGGTCATAGAGAAACCATTAAGTTCAATATTGGCCGCTACAACAATTCTGTAGAGAAAGGTTTAGCCCAGTTTTCTGACTATGAAACAGCACGCGATAAAGCGGCTGCATACAAAGAAAGCGCGATAAACAATCTATATAGGCTTTTATTGAGCTTTGAGCATAACTTTACAAGGAATGGCGGAAAAGTTATTTGGGCTCAAAATAAGGAGGAAGCGCAATATGAAATCCTAAATATTTTACGTCAGAAACAGACCAGGTCTGTGGTAAAGTCCAAAACCATGATTTCTGAAGAAATTCATTTAAATGAGTTTCTCGAGCATAATGGAATTGAGGCAGTAGAAACAGACCTTGGTGAGTATATTGTGCAGTTGGCAGAGCAGAAGCCTTATCATATTGTGACACCGGCCATGCACATGTCAAGAAAGGACATTGGTGAGCTTTTCAGCAAGAAGTTAAAAATACCGTTTACTGACGACGCCAGAGATTTGACATTGACAGCTAGAAAGCTTCTTAGGCAAAAGTATGCTGATGCCGAAGTGGGAATAACCGGTGCCAATTTTCTTATAGCAGATACCGGAAGTATAGCTATTACAGAAAATGAGGGTAACGCAAGACTTACGACAACACTTCCTAAAACGCATATAGCTATTGCTGGAATTGAAAAAATGCTAGCCTCTATAGACCAGCTTGAGCTTATGTGGCCAATGCTTGCCACAAGTGGTACTGGACAGAATGTAACAGTTTATAACAGCATTTTAAGCGGCCCCAGAAAAGCCGGTGAGGCCGACGGACCTGATGAAATGTATGTGGTCTTGCTGGATAATGGGAGGACGAAGCTGTTAGCTGATAAGGAGAAAAGGGAGGCCTTGCATTGTATTCGATGTGGTGCTTGTTTGAATACCTGTCCTGTTTATAAGAATGTTGGCGGGCATACTTACAATACCACATATAGTGGTCCTATTGGATCCGTGATTACCCCGCATTATGAGGGGATGGAGAAATTTAAACACTTGAGCTATTCTAGTTCTTTGTGTGGATCATGTACTGCTGTCTGTCCTGTACGTATTAATATCCATAATTTGTTGCTGTTGAACCGAAAACAAAGTGTAGAGCAGCAGATGGTTTCGAAAACAGAAAAGCTGGGTTTTCGCCTATGGAGAAAAGCGATGCTAAATAGGTCGTTAATGAATATGGGTGGAAGTGGCGTGAAAAACCTGATATTAAAGATTTTCTTACGTAAATCATGGGGTAAAAGAAGGACGCTTCCAAAGCTTGCGTCTAAGTCTTTTAACCAGCAGTACCGGGAAAGAATGAAAAATAAGAAAGATATATAACTTGGATTATGTAAAAGGGGTTGTCAGGAGGGGCAAAACAACAATAAATCAGAACTTTTGGGTCGCACAGCATAGCAGCCGCTATGATTAAGACACAAATGTGAGCGAAGCGACTGATTTGAAGTTATTTTGCTACGCAATAGAAAGTTCTATTGCATATTTCAGGTTTAAAGGCAAGACATAAAAAAGGCAGTTCTGATGAACTGCCTTTTTTATGTCTTGGAAATTATATTATTAAACAAAGATTATGTCTTATTTGCTTTTCCCCTCTGGCATTAGGACAGCAAACTTTATTCCTATAAACATGCCTACGCCAAAGCAAATAGATATAAGTCCAATTTCATTGAAGCTCCCAAACTTTATTAAAGTTGCCACTAGTTGACTTATGCCAAAAGTTAAAAATATAAATGAGGCAAACTGAAAAAAAGGAAGTGGATTTGCAAGGTTGAGCGGATTGTCATTCCAAGCAGGTGGTATGAGCTTCTTTCCTGGCTCGGCATTGTATTTGGCCAAAAGAGGAGTGGCAAAACTTGTGAAAACCAAAGGCATAATCATTGATATTAGGATACCTTCCTGAGGAGCCGCTTCCACAGTATACAAGAAGGCTGGAAGTGCGCAAGGTATAAGAAGCAATGCTTTTATTTTTGCTGTTTTGTTCCAGTTTTTCATTTTATATGGTCTTTTTTAATTACAGTAGATGAATTTTGGGTTTTACAAAAGTGGCCTTTGTAAAAACTACTACAAGTTACCACTAGTACTTTTTAGTTGCAAGTATGGCCTACCTATAGCAATCATCTTTTGCTAAACCTAAAACGGGAAGTTAGCTTTTGTGCTTATAAAATATTGATAAAATTTAACCTTTTGCCGACACTGCTGTTATTTTTTTTATATTAAATGCCAACTATGAAATTTTTAGAACACAGTAAGGTAGATAAAAGCCTCTTCTTTGATGCGCTTCTAGGCAAGTCAAAAGAAAACTCATTGTTGCTTTTGGATCATAAAGGCCGGATTTTAGAATGCAATTCCGCATTCTTCAATGCTTATGGGTACAAGCCTGAAGATCTCAAGGGGAAGCATTTTGAAATCTTGTTTAGTGAAGAAGATCGTCGCAATAATAGACCTTTTCACGAATTAGATAAAGCTGTTCAGGAAGGTTCTGCGTCAGATAATAATTACCTCTTGCATAAGAGTGGCTATCCTGTATGGACTCAAGGGGAAATATTGCTAGCTAAGGATCCTGACGGTAATATCTTCTTCATTAAGAACATTGTTGACATAAATGATCAAAAAATACTTGAGCAGTATGTAGAGGAAAGTCAACTTGCTGAAGCAATACTTGAAAAGCTCAGAGACCCGGTTGTTGTTATAGACGATCAACTGGATATAGTGAAAGCTAATGCTGCTTTTTATAGTGACTTTAGTATCAATAATTCAGAAAATAGTTTTCTAAAGGTTTTACGTGGTTTAAAGAGGTATAATGATGGCAATGGCGATGAAATAGAGAACCTTCTTGTAGGCGACTTTCAAGACCACTTTTCTTTTAAAAATTTTGAGATGTGCTATAAATTTCCTGATAAAGGGATACGGGTAGTGAGTGTGGTGGTTTCAAAGGTCGATTTTGAAAAGGATAGCTTGCGTAGGGTAATTCTTTTTTTTAAAGATATTACCAAAGAGAAAGAAGAAAGGGAAGCCCTTCAAAGGAGTATTAGCTTTTCTCAAAATGTGTTAGAAACTTTGCCGCTCATAGCTTATACTACCGATTCTTCGGGAGAGATCGTTTATTTTAACAACCAGTGGCGTGAATATACTGGGCAATCTATTGGAGAGGGAAAAGGAAGGGGCTGGTTAGAAATGCTGCATCCCGATGATGTTGATTTGGCCATAAAAAACACAAAAGACGCTGTTGATAACCATAAGGAAGTGGAGGTAGAGCTTAGGTTGTTTAATGTTAATTATAAAAGTTACCGCTGGAATATTTCTAGGATCAGGCCTGTGTCCAATGGAGAGGAAAACATTGACCTTTGGGTAGGGACGATCATTGATGTGCATGATGAAAGATCCGCTACATTGGATGAAATTAAGAGTCTGCAAAATATTCTTCTTGATAGTCAGAAGCTTGGGAATGTTGGTAGCTTTAACATGGATCTGCAGGCCAATTCCATTACTTGGTCTCCACAAACTTACCAGATATATGGAATTGACCTTGACCAAGAGATTTCTTTTGAAGATGTTTTTATGCGTGTGCACCCCAAGGATAAAGAGCGCTTGAGGAATAAAATGAGGGAAGCAATAGAAAATAATATACCTTATGAAATAGAGTACGATATTTTATTTCCCAATAATTGTGTCAAAAAAGTACTTGCAAGAGGAAAAATAAGGTATGATGAAAATGGGAACCCGAAAAGTTTGAATGGATCTCTCATAGATATTACAAAAAGGAAGCGTAGAGAGGAACGGTTGCAAAACATGCAGACCTTGCTTTTGGAGTCTCAGGCTTTGTCGCATACAGGTAGTTTTGAATGGAATCTCATTAACAACAAAGTCAAATGGACGCCTGAATTGTATGCTATTTGTGGTATTCCACAGGGTGAGAAGATTACCTTTGAAACTCACTCAAGGTATATACACCCTGAAGATTTTCCAGCTATCAAAAGATTGTTTGACGAAGCTTATATAAAACCGGGCCCTTTTCAAAATGAATTCAGGATTATTAGAGCTGATAATACTGAAAGGTTTATCTCTTCAAAATCCAAAGTTATTTTTGACAGAGATAACAAGCCGGTGAGGGTTTTGGGTGCGCTGCACGATTTGACTGAGAGAAAGAAGATTGAAGAAAAGCTTAGCAGGGCTAACTATGAGCTTGAAAGAAAGGTCAAAGAGAGAACCGTAGAGCTTTTGCATGCAAATGAGGAGCTTAAAAAAGCCAATGCTGACTCTAATACATTTGTTTACACAGCCTCTCATGATTTGAAAGCGCCGATAAATAATATAGAAGGGCTTGTAGGTGCCTTACGTGAAGAATTAAAAGCCGAAGACTCAAGCAAGGAAGGGTTGATGGCCGTATTGGACATGATGGATTTGGCTGTAGAGAAATTCAAAAAGAATCTGCAAGACTTGGCTGCTATTGGCCAGGCTCAGGCTGAAGGGAAATTGAACGAGTCTTGTATTAAATTTGAAGATGTGTTTCATGATGTTGAAGCAGACCTTATTGATCTGATTGCACGTTCATCTGCAAAAATTTCTTATGATTTCTCCAGAGTTCCTAAGGTACTCATGTCTCCCAAAAACCTTCGGAGCATTTTCTATAATTTCTTGTCTAATGCAATTAAATACAAATCTCCTGATCGAGATCCTGTTGTTGAGGTGTTTACCGACCATGTAAAAGAGGGTTATACTTTATTGTCTATAAAAGATAATGGGTTGGGTATTAGAGAGGAAGATAAAGATCGGCTGTTTGCTATGTACAAAAGAATACATGAACACGTTCAAGGGTCAGGGGTTGGACTGGCTATTGTGAAAAGGATTATTGAAAACAATGGAGGGTATATAGAAGTTAAAAGCAAGGTAGGAGAAGGAACAACCTTTAATATTTTTATTAAAAAATGATCTAATGACCTTTGTCTGGTTTAAAAATTTAGTTTCCACAACTGAAATAGGTTTTTATATACTTTGCCGTAAAACTTAATTAAGAAAGTACATGTTATGCTAAGGTCTTAGTAGAAATTACTAACTTTAGGCATTGTGTATATTGTGTTAAATATTGTCAAAAATAATTTTAATGAAATCTTACGCTGAAAGCTTGCCTTCTGCACTTTCTTTACCTGAATATCTTTCCGAAAACTCTAATAAATACCAACCCGCTATCTTTCTGGATTATGACGGAACTTTGACTCCGATAGTGGATGACCCTAATAAGGCTACCCTAGACCCAAAAATGCAACAGGTGGTGGATGACCTGAGCAAAGTTTGCCTTGTTGGCATTATCAGTGGTAGGGATAGGGCAGATGTACAAAATAAAGTAGCGCTTCCTTCCTTAATTTATGCAGGCAGCCACGGGTACGATATTGCTGGACCTGACTTAGAAATGGCCCATGAGAAAGGCGTGGAATGCTTACCTTCTCTGGATGCTGCAGAGGAAGAACTGAAAAAACTTTTTGCTGAGGTGGATGGTGCCCGGGTAGAAAGAAAGAAATTTGCCATTGCGGTACATTATCGCCATGTCAATAAAGAAAATGTGCCAGAAGTTCTAAAAACAATTGACTGTATTCTTAAAAAGAACCCTTGTCTGAAAGCAGGACCAGGAAAAATGATTATGGAGCTAAAGCCTAATTTCGACTGGAATAAAGGCAAGGCTTTATGGTACCTTATTGACAAAGTGGCTACAGCAGATAATATATATCCTATTTATGTAGGTGATGATATGACTGACGAAGATGCTTTTAAAACCCTTACAGACAGGGGGACTGGTGTTTTGGTAGGCGACCATGGAAAAGAAACTGCCGCTGGTTACAAATTAAATAACACAGATGAGGTTTATGATTTTCTTGTAGCTCTTCTGGATGTGCTAAAAAACTAAACTCATTAAGGGAATACAAAATAAAAAAAAGTCTGCAAAAACAGGCTTTTTTTTATTTCAACTTTTTATAAAAAACGTATCCGTTTTTTTCGTATAGTTCTTCAAAATCCGGGTCTTCTTCAAAGCGCCTTTTGTGGGTTACTTTGGTGGATAGATAAGTAGGGTTTTTCTGGACTGGGTTTTTAATTAGGTCTGCTTGAGGTTTTTTTGGTGCTTGCGTAGGCTGTGCATTCCCATAGAATAAACTGGCATGACTTGTAAAACCGTAGGTTTTAATTGTAGCCTGTTCGTGTGCTACTGACTTGTAAAACTCTATTTTTGCTCCTTGTACTTGGAGTTCTATTTTAGGCATAATGGTCAAAAGGAAGCTTTGCATTACAAGGATAGTGGCAAAAAATAAAATTAAGCTCCATTTGATAATGTTTGTATGAAAGTACTTGAAAAATAAGACGATGGCAATTAAGTATAATATAGCTGGTATAACTTCCCAACCACTCCACTCGACTTCTGCTGCTAATAACGCATAGGTGAAATCATTGTTGACATGGTGCGCCAATGCTTCGAGTATAGGAGATTTGAATTTCATTGTTAAGGGAACAGCAATGAAGAAAAAAGAAATGGTCCCACCTATTACCAGTGCAGCTCGGGGAATAAACCTGCGGAAGTAAACTCTCCGGTGGCTTGCTTTATGTAAAGTATAAGCAGCAAGGAAACTTATAGGGAAATATGAGAAGGATAGATAATGATGTGAACCTACCTCTATAAATGAAAAAAAGATGAATATTATTGATAAGCAAATGATCATCCAAACGCGGAAATTGTTTTGGACGACATTGTCCGAATAGAACTTGCGCAAGGCTTTGATAACAAAAATTGAAGCAGGGAAACTACCGGCTATGATAATTAACCAGTGGTAAAAATAGGTTTTATGGGTAAGAAGGGAAAGGAATACGCTGACATCGTTTAAGAAAAAATCTTTCACAAAGGATGATCCATAAAGGATAGATTGACTAAAAGCCCAAAAAATAACAATAGCCAGAATAGATGAAGAAAACAATAAAGCCTCTTGTGTAGAGAAAAGCCGCCACGTTCTTCGTACCATCATAAAGGTAGCTAGTGAAAAAAGTACAATAAAGGCTGCTAAAGGGCCTTGTGTTAGCATTGCTAATCCTAGAGAAACGCCTGCTAAAAAAGTCATTTGCAGGCGCTGGTAGTAAAAGTTTATACTAAGACTGGAGTGAACAATTAGACTGACAATACTTAAAAAGATAAAAAGGTTGTTCCACGGAGCTGCCAATCCTGATTTAAAGTAAAGACTTGTCAAGAATGAACCTGCAAAAGCAATAACCCAGAACAAACCGAAGCGGGTGCTAAAAAACTTTTGACCAAGCCAGAACAATAATACAAGCGTGATTATGCCAGCTAAGGCATTGGGCAACCTAGCACTGAATTCACTGATCCCAAAAATATTCATGGAAATGGCCTGCATCCATATGAAAAGAGGAGGCATGTCAGGCATTGGTTCAAAATTTATCTGAGGGGATAAGTAGTTGCCAGTAACAAGCATTTCTCTGGCAGCTTCAGCAAATATGGTTTCATACCCGTCCAATAAATGGTGATTGCCCAGAAATGGTATGAACAGAACCGCTGCTGCAAAAACTATAGCTATATTAGTATATTTCTTGTGCAGTATGGTCATTCTTTTTTTCTAATCTGATCAATGGCTTGTTGATTACACTTCCTTCTTTTGCTGGAAAATATTTATTGAAAACATAAAATGAAACGATCGCTAAACTTATGCCCAGCATTGAACCAGCATAAATATCTATGAAAAAATGTTGGATCAAGTATATTCTTGAGAACCCTACCATTAATGCTGTGAAAAAGAGCGCAAACTGCCACTTCTTTTGTTTGGCCAATAATGCAAGAAGGGTAAATAGTGTAAAAGCGGCAGTTGTATGGCCAGATGGGAAGCTGTACATTGTGTGTATTTCCAGACCTTCTATATAGTGTATACCGGCCTCTTCTCCAAAAAAAGCCCCTGGCCTCATATGATCTGTAAAAACCAGCCTTTTCAATCCTTGTATAATTAGTCCTGTCAATGCCATAATAATACCGATGCCAATACCTGTATGAATGTTGTAGAACAGTATTAACCCAAAAACTATGGCTAAAGTTATCCAGATTTCTCCGACCCAGGTGGCTCCTATAAATAGCTTGTCCAGAAAACTGTGGTGGTATTGATTGACAAACAAAGAAATTTCGCCTTTGGGTATTAGTATAATTGCTAAAGAGCCTATTAGCCAAAAAAATATGGCAATGGTGAGGTAATATTTAATCTTGTTGATATGATCCAAAAACATATTTTTATTATTAAGGTCAGGTATATTAAAATTTGAATAGTGTTAGTTGCAGGCAAAGGCTTTAGGGGGTCGCGGATTGTATAATCCAGGCTTATAACTTGCTATTCGACCGCCAGTAAGTTTATGCTTGACCTTGTACTATACTATACAATATAGCCCTTTTTATTTATATGGATAAAAAAAGGGCTGAAGGATTCCCTTCAGCCCGAAAAACGTTATTTGTTGTTATTATTGTTCCTTTTTAAAATGAGAAATGTCGCCTGAATTTTCTTCAGGGTTTGAGTCAATCCTGTTTTTAAGTTTTTTGTCATCAACATTTTTGTCCAGGAATTTATTTATCTCATCAAGGTTATAGCTAGAAACTATTTCCCCGAAGGTGTTTACCTGAATGCTGAATCCATTTAAATCTGGATTAACTTTTGGTTGTTTTTTAGATGCACTTTTCTTTGCCATAAATAATCAAGTTTAGCTAACTTTTACCTTATTGCTAAGGACAGTCAAGGCTTTCTCGATTCTAGCATGCACTTCATTTTTACCAAGTATTTCAATGATCATCATTAGGTCTGGCCCAGAGCCGGTTCCTGTAATGGCCAGCCTTAACGCAGGCAAAACCTTACCGATTTTTAATTTATTTTTCTCAAGGATACCCATAAGCAATGGTTTTGCTTCTTCTGCGCTTATAGAATCTTTTTGAGCCAGAACATCTCTAAATTCAGTTATGACCTGTACTGCCTCACTAGTCCATTTTGACTTTACAACAGACTCGTTATAGGAGTCAGGTTCTACAAAGAAATACTTGCCGTCATGCCAAAGATCGTTCGGAAATACTATTCTGTCCTTCAGCAGGCTACATACTTGCTCTGCTTTTTCAGCGGTATAAGCGATATTATGCTCATCCAGCGCCTTTATTAAATAACCAGAAAGTTCCCTGTCTGGTTTATCTTTAATGTACTGCTGGTTATACCACTTCGCTTTATTTATGTCAAATTTTGTGCCTGATTTTCCAATTCTTTCCACAGAAAAAGCATCGATCAGCTCTTCTAGTGTAAATAGTTCCTCGTGAGTGCCTGGGTTCCAGCCTAAAAAGGCTAAAAAGTTTATAACAGCTTCTGGCAAATAACCATCTTCTCTGAAGCCTTGTGCCGTCTCTCCAGTGGCAGGGTCTTTCCATTCTAATGGAAATAAAGGAAATCCATGTTTTTCTGCATCCCTTTTGCTAAGCTTGCCGTTTCCGTCTGGCTTTAACAAAAGAGGAAGGTGTGCAAACTCCGGCATGGAGTCTTCCCATCCTAAATATTTATATAGTAGAATGTGGCAAGGTGCAGAGGGTAGCCATTCTTCTCCACGGATAACGTGGGATATTTTCATCAAATGATCGTCTACCACATTGGCTAAGTGGTAGGTAGGCATACCGTCAGACTTCATTAAGACTTTGTCGTCTAATGTAGAGGAGTGCCACATGACCCAACCTCTTACTAGGTCATTCAGACGTATCTCTTCTTTTCTAGGTACCTTAAGCCTTATAACATAGGGTTCTCCTGATTCTATTCTTTTCTTTACCTCATCTTCAGGAAGGGTAAGGGAGTTTTTCATAGTCATGCGTGTAATGGCATTGTACTGTGGGCTTACTACCCTTGCAGCTTTAAGCCTTTCACGCATAGCGTCTAATTCTTCAGGAGTGTCAAATGCATAGTAAGCATGGCCTGCATCTATTAGGTTTTGCGCAAACTCTTTGTACGACTCCTTACGCTCAGATTGTCTGTACGGAGTATATGGGCCTCCTTTGCGCGGGCTTTCGTCAAGTTCTAGACCAAGCCATTGAAGCGCTTCAAAAATATAATCTTCAGCGCCTTGCACAAAACGGCTCTGGTCGGTGTCTTCAATCCGAAGTATCATTTTGCCGTTGTGCTTTTTGGCAAAAAGATAGTTGTACAATGCGGTACGTACCCCGCCTATATGAAGCCCCCCTGTAGGGCTGGGAGCGAATCTGACTCTTACTTCCTTTTCCATTCAATTTCGTTGTTTAACTGGAGTCCTTATTTTACTGCAATACAGGATATTTCCACGTTTACATCTTTTGGTAGTCTTGAAACCTCAACTGTTTCACGTGCAGGAGGCACTGAGGTAAAGTATTCACCGTAGGCCTCATTGATCGTGACAAAGTTGTTTAAGTCTTTGACAAAAATACTGCACTTGACCACATTGCTAAAGCTCATTTCTGCTTCTTCTAAAATAGCCTTAAGGTTGTTCATTACCTGATGGGTTTCTTTAACAATATCGTCTTGTACTAATGCTCCTGACTGTGGGTCAAGGGCTATCTGTCCTGATACAAAAAGTGTGTTTCCTGCCAGTACTGCCTGGCTATATGGACCTATAGGTGCTGGTGCATTGCTGCTTTCTATTATCTGTCTGCTCATAAAAATAGGACTTTTATTTTCTTCAAAATTAGGCAAAATAAAGGATAAATTATAATCAATGTTCAATTCTAGGACTTCACCTGATGCTTTTTAAAATTAAACCAATGCTAGATTATGGTTCTGAAGTATCATAGTTCAGCACTGGGTTAATGATGAAATTTGCAGGCCATGGTTTATAGTTTTGAACCATAAGCCAAATCTCCTGCATCGCCCAGGCCTGGCATAATGTATTTTTTAGCATTTAGGGTGTCGTCTACCGCAACTGCCCATACATGGGCATCTGGCAGTGTCTCTTGAATGTGTGCTACCCCTTCTTGAGAAGCTATAATTGATGCGATGTGGATAGAAGAAGGCTCCCCATATTTTTTTAGATGAAGCACCGCTTCTTGCATAGACTTTCCAGTCGCCAACATAGGGTCTGTTAAAATCAGTACTTTGTCGGCAAGGGAAGGGGATGAGAGGTATTCCGTCTTGATGTCAAAAGTCTCTTCATCTGTTTTATTCCTAAAGCTGCCCACAAAGGCATTTTCAGCCCGGTCAAAATAGTTTAAGAACCCTTGGTGAAAAGGGATTCCGGCACGCAAGACCGTGGCCAGGACAGGCTGTGCTTCTGGCTCACTGGCTTGTGCAATACCCAATGGAGTGGTAATATAATTAACTTTATAAGATAAGGTTTTGGATATTTCATAGGCCAGGATTTCCCCCAAACGCTCCATGTTTCTCCTAAATCTTAAAGGGTCTTTTTGGGTGTTTACAGAGCGCATTTCTGCTAAAAAACTGTTTGCTATGCTGTTGCTTTCAGAGAGTATAACCATTTTTTTACTTTTAATAGTAAAGAAAACCATAGTGGCATTCTTTCTTTATAAATTGCCGGGTAATATTCAGGTAATGCGCCGAAACTTGCAAAAAAACGTGCAATTCCCTTGATATCACTGCCTTCAAAATCAAGAAAAACAGGGGTTCCTGCATAGTCTTGAATCAATTTGTTAAAAATTAATTGCATAGCACCTGACTCCCGGGCAGCAGGGCTTGTTGTTCCGAATATATAATGTATACGGGATTTGCTGTGAATGGTCATGATGCCGGCAATTACTTCCTCTTCTTTTTTTGCTAAATAAATATTGCCAATGCCTCTGGAAGAAGCATGCTCGAACAATTTTTCTACCAAGACATAATTTTTGGCCTTAACTTCTTTAATTTTTTTTCCTTGGTTTTGTTTAAAAATATCAATTAATGTGGAAATATCATTGCTCTTGCTAATGACAATGTTGTTTTTTTCAGCTTTTCGTATGTTCCGTTTATGGTTTGAACTATAGGCTTTTTGAAGGTCTTCGCATGGTTTGTTTAAGTCGAGGATGTAATTGGTCCTTTTTTTTAATGAAAATCCTTCAAGGTTTTCCTCTATCAAAGGAAGGTTTTTGCTGCTAAACTGATAATGTACAAATGGATACTTATTGGCTAGGAGGCTTAGAACTTTTTTTATGGGCAAGGGAAATCCTGGAATATGGAAAATGCCTAACTGTTGCGTGAAAAATGGCTGTATGATTAGCTTTAACCCCATTTTGCTTATTTCAGGTATAGGCATAACCATTAGGTATTTTTCTTGCTCTTGCCAGACTATTGCCTTCCAGTTAGGGCTAACTATGTCTAGGTGTGCAGGTGTAGTATATAAAGAGCAGTTGCCTGATTCTTCTAAGCACTTTTCATAAAGGGCTATATTGATTTCTTTATTTTTTAGAAGGCGTAGCATTAATTTTCCTGGCAAATCTTGATTATTTTTTCATAAACCCCTCCCCAGTTTTTCCATTGACGTTTACCTCCTATGGACTCATTATGGAAAATGTAGGAAAAATGGCCATTTACCGCTTTGACTTCATTTACTAATGGTCTTACATGATGACCTACGTCTTTGGCCCTTATTTTTAAGTGAATTTTTAATGTGGTGTCCATGATTACAAAAGGTTGAACCCTGAGCTTTGTGGTTTTGTTTTTCTCCAAATCAAAGAAATAGAAAGGGTTAGAAGTAGAGGCCCTAAACCCTGACCGGGAAGGGTAGCCCATTGAATAGTCTTCTGTAATTCCTTCTTTTACTAAATCCCGGTAGGTATTGGGAATAGTGAGTTTGATAAAGTGTTGCCTGCTTTTATGGACTTTTTCATTCAGAATGGACTCTAACCTTTTCCGCTCCTTTGTTAACCTGGATCTTTTAGAATTAGAACGGTAGGAGGGATGTAAGCCTATGGGGTAATTGCCTTGCAAATGTTTTATTAACTTTTGAAAGATAGGATTTTTGTGATGTGAGTTAGGGTCAAATTTCCCATAGTCGCCTATCAATATAAAATATATAGGTTTTAGCTTATACTTTTCATGCAAGTCCGCTTGCTTTTGGTAAGAGTCGTATGGGTCTTGCTTTAGGTGCAAAAGCACGCTAAGCCTGTTGAAAAATTTTCGGAATTTTAGTTTTGCCAGACGTATGGCCAAGGCGCCTGCTGTTCTTACCAAGCCTTTGCCACGATATGCATAGGCGTGATCTATATCTAGGGTAGGGCAAAAGGAAAACTGTTTTTCTCCAAAAGGTAATTTTGGGTAAAGGTTTAGCAGTGTTTCTTTTATCCTGCTGGCCCATATGTCGACAATCGGTTTTTCCAAGAAGCCCCCTTTATAGGCAATACTTTGTTCCGGGATATACCTTTTGTGCTTATCCTTTTTATGTGGGAGGTATTCTTCATATCTGGTTACCAAGTAAAAAGAGGCGGCAAAAGGGTCAAAGGGAAATATGCCGGAATTTACCGGAAATATTATGTTTTCACTACCTTTATTGAAAATCTGAATGGGTTGATCGTTAATCTTGTCTTCAAAGAGTAGTTTCGTGGCAGTAAAGTGCAACGGAGAATTTTCTGGTGCAGTAAAAGAATATGACATTTTGGCACCTTTGTGTTCTCGAAAAGTGCTTTCTTGGTCTGTTAGCTCAAACTGAAGCTTCAATAGGTCTTTGAGTATAAAGCTAAAAATGTACTCTATCCGTGGGTTTATTTCCTCTACGTATATTGAAAGCATTTAAAAATAAATGTCGTTTAACAGGGATAAAGTTACAGGTAAAAAAACTCAAAAGGGAAGTAAATCCCAGAAAAATCTTATTTTTACAAACCAAGGCAATGCTAGGAGATGAATATTTACGTTTCGCTATGTTGTACGGCCTGTTTGGTATGTCTTTTTAACTCAGATGAAAAAACTTGTACTCTGTTTATGTTTTTTAAGTCAAATAGCGTCAGGGCAAAGTATTTTTGTGCCATACGATAAGGACTATTACCATTTAACAGAGCGCTATGAGATCAGGTCTGGGCGTTTTTCACATTCGTATCACCATACTTTTCAGCCATACACTTCCAAAGCTATAGCTGAATTTTCTGATTCTCTAGAACGAGACACGTTGCCCCTTTCTAAAAGCGATAAGTTTAATTTAGACTATCTGCAAAATGATAACTGGGAATGGTCCGAACTCGCCTCACCGGAGTCTGAGCGCCCAATTTTACGACGGCTGTACCGGACTAAACCAGATTTCTTCCACTATCAGTCTGATAACTTTTTTCTTCGGGCTAGTCCAGTTTTTCATTTTTCCGGAGGACGGGAAACTGCTTCTGATGTTACTACCTATATAAATACCCGTGGTGTAGAGCTGCGGGGAATGATTGATGAAAAAGTAGGTTTTTATTCATTGATTACAGAAAATCAAATGGCTGGGCCTCTTTACGTCAGAAGGTATATTGCAGAGCAAGATGCCGTGCCGGGAGAAGGCTATTATAAGCTGTTTAAGGACCACGGAGTCGATTTTATGCAAGCCCGTGGATATATCACTTTTAATGCGACTAAAAATATTGCTTTGCAATTTGGGCATGATAGAAACTTTATCGGTCATGGGTATCGCTCTTTGGTGCTATCGGACTTTTCACCGAATTATACTTTCTTAAAAGTTAATACCCGACTTTGGAGGTTTAATTACACTAATCTTTTTGCGGAGTTGAACGGAGGACGCTTTTTCCCTTGGGACCATGTGTATCCTAAAAAATACATGGCTTTGCACCACTTGAGCTTTAATGTGAGTGATAACTTTAATATAGGTATATTTGAATCAGTAATTATAGGACGGAATGATACCCTTGGAAGTGCACGCCAATTTGACCTCAATTACCTGAACCCTGTTATTTTTTATAGGGCCATAGAGCAGCATGTTGGAAGTCCTGATAATGTTAAAGTGGGATTGGACTACAGATGGAACTTCCTCCAGCGTTTTTCTTTGTATGGGCAGTTGGTGCTTGATGAGTTTCACCTTCAACATCTCCGGGAAAGGAATGGGTGGTGGGGAAACAAGTTTGCCTATCAGCAAGGGTTCAAATATATAGATGTGGCTGGCATTAGTAACCTGGATTTTCAATTTGAGGTAAATGTTGTGAGGCCATATATGTATACCCATTACGATAGCTTTACTAACTATACACATTATAACCAGCCCATAGCGCATCCTTTGGGAGCTAATTTTCATGAATTGTTGGGTATCATACGCTATCAGCCGATTCCTCGTTTAAACCTTATGGCTAAAGGTTTTTATGTGCGATATGGCGCCGACACGGCTGGAACGAACTGGGGCGGAAATATTCATTTGGACTACTCTACCTTCGAGCAGGAGTTTGGCAATACTATTGGACAGGGTGTGGCAACGAGCCTGAAGTACATTAGCCTAAATGCTTCGTATCAGTTGAGGCATAATTTATTTATTGATGTAGGATATTTGTATAGAAGAACAGACAGTGAAGAGGAAGAATTTGAATCTTCTACCCACTTTGCATCGTTAGGTGTTAGGTTGAACATCGCCAGACGTGTCCATCCTTTTTGATGCTTTGTTTCTGCTACTGAGCAATAGAGCAAGTAAAATCGTTTTATTTCAGCACTTCGGTGCGGTGCAAGCTAATGTAAGCTCTATTGTTTTATTTTAGATTAAAAACTTGGGCTAATGTTTTATCACAAGCGTGGCTATTGTTAATTTGTAGCTTATTTAAAAAAGATTAATGAAGACCTTTCTCAGACTTATTTCTTTTGGACGACCTTATAGGAGATATATACCAAAATACGTTATTTTGGCCGTGTTGGGGGTGATATTTGGGGTTGTAAACTTTACGCTTCTTATACCGCTTCTAAGTGTGCTTTTTGAGACTTATTCTATTCCTGATGAGCTGGTAAAACCAGATCCTGAAGTATCGCGGTCTTACCTAATTGATCTCTTCAATTACTATATGTATGTAATTATAGAGGCTCAGGGCAAAAGTGCAGCTTTGCAGTATGTATGTGCAGTCCTCTTTGGTTTCGTTTTTTTTGCTAACTTTTTTAGGTATACCGCCCAGCGAGTCATCAATCAAATGCGTACCTATACCATGTACAACATGAAAAAGGTCTTGTTCGAAAGGTTGGTGGACAATGATTTGAGTTATCATCACAACCAAAAAAAAGGGGACCTGCTTTCAATTCTTTCTAATGATATGCAAGAGGTGGAGCAGTCTATAGTGACCTCTATGCAGGCGTTTAAAGAACCTTTGCTGTTTATTGGATACTTTATGGTCTTGTTTTCTATTTCGGCAGAATTAACGTTGTTTTCCATTATTATTTTGCCTGTTAGTGGGGTTATGATAGGCACCTTGGCGCGAAACCTGAGAAAACAGTCACAACAAAGCCAACTTTTCCTTGGCTCTGTTTTAAATATTGCAGATGAAACTTTAGGAGGTATCAAAGTCATTAAAGGGTTTAATGCTTCCGGGGCTGTAAAAAATAAGTTTGATGGAGAAAGCTCATATATCAGGAGTTTGATAACCAAGATTATGCACAAACGGGAACTGGCTTCTCCTTTGTCTGAGGTTTTAGGTGTGCTGATTGCCATTGTTGTTATTTTGTACGGAAGTAGTATGGTTTTTAATGGCAAGTTTAGCGCAGAAGCTTTTATAGCTTATATTGCTATTTTTTCTCAGGTACTTTCTCCTGCAAAAGCAATTACGCACAGTATCGCTATTTTACAAAGGGGGATTGCTGCCGGAGAAAGAGTGCTTAAAGTTATAGATTCTCAGCCGGAAATTATCAGTAATCCAGGTGCTATCGTTCCTAAAGAGTTTAAAGAAAAAATTGAGTTTAAAAATGTTGGGTTTTCATATGGTGAGGATCCTGTTTTAGAAAACATTAATTTGACGCTAGAGAAAGGACGAAAAGTGGCACTTGTGGGGCCATCTGGAGGGGGGAAATCTACTTTTGCAGATTTAATCCCTCGCTTTTATGACGTTAAAGAAGGTGATATTTTGGTTGATGGTACCTCTATTAAGAATATTGAGCTTACGGCATTAAGGAGTTTTTTGGGTATCGTGACTCAAGAACCTGTGCTTTTCAATGATACCATATTCAATAATATTGCCTTTGGAATGAAGGGGGTGTCAAAAGAGGCGGTAGTCAATGCTGCCCGAATAGCTAATGCCCACGACTTTATTGTTGAAACGGACAATGGGTATGAGACTACGATTGGGGACAGAGGCGTTAAACTGTCTGGTGGTCAACGGCAGCGTATAAGCATTGCCAGGGCTGTATTGAAAAACCCTCCAATATTAATCCTTGATGAAGCTACTTCTGCTTTAGATACTGAGTCGGAAAAACTGGTTCAGGATGCGCTTAATAAACTTATGAAGAACAGGACTTCTATAGTCATAGCCCACAGGTTAAGCACTATCGTAGATGCTGATGAAATTATTGTGCTTGAAAAAGGAACTATCCGTGAGCGGGGCACCCATCAGGAGTTGCTTGCTGCAAAAGGGGTATATCATAAACTTTATGCAAAAAGTGCTCTTTTTGAAGAGTAAATAGTTAAGCAGGAAGCATACGCTTCCTGCTTTTCAGATACTTATTGCTTAATTAGTCTGAGTACCTGTGAATGGTCTTCTGTCATAAAAGTTACTAGATATATACCATCAGGAAGGTTCTGTATGTCAATTGTGTAGCCTTCGTCTTCTTGTGAAACTAGCGCATTCACTTGATGGCCTTTCATGTCTGCAATGGAAATGGCAGTAGCTTTTTCCTCTGTTTTTAATGTATAGATCCCTGTTCCTGGATTAGGGTAAGCAGTTAAGTCTAATGTTTTGGTTTGAGTCCTGATGCTCGCCACTACACCTTCTCTAAATCCTATTTTTTCATCATTAACATAATCTTCCTCATCAGGATCCCAGAACCTTGTAATGATATGTAGTAGCTCCCCTGCCTCATCAAAATAGTAGCTGATTAAACTTGATGCTACAATATTCCAATCGCCGTTCCATTCCTCTTCCACAAACCCACGATAGTGGCCATGCTGGTCATAATGTTCAGAGTATCTAAAATCATTTTCCCATTCTCCGTCTAGCCAAACTTCTTCAATATACGTGAAACTACCATGTTCTTGCTCTGTTCTTGTACCTCTATAAACTTGCTCATATTCCTCCTCTTCGGCGTTCCACGCGTCATAATAGAACGACTCCAGCTCATATTCTCCTGGGTCATTGGTCCAGGTAACGAATGAAATGTCTCTGAACCTTGCGGCACTTATCCAGCTATCTTCTTCAAAATCATAATATTCCTCTTCTATAAGTTCGGGTGCTTCGTCTTCATTGTTGGCATAATGGAAGAGTGTTCTTGCAGATGGTTCCCAGTCATCATTGTGTTGTCCGAAAGCAAGTTCGGTTATAACTCTATCTTGATTGTCGTAGTCAAATTCATAACTTTCTACTAATTGAAATTCCCCTGCCCCAAGGTCAAAACTTACAACTTCTTCTGACATTCTTAGACCGTTTTGGTAAGTGTAGCTGTGCTGCCTACTAGATGTGTATGTCCAGTCGTTGCCATCCCAGTCAAAAAGGCTCTCCTCTGATAGGTCTCCTTGCTCATTTCTTAAGAATAAATATCGCTCTCTATTTTCCCAGTCGTCATCCTCCCAGTCCTGCCAGATAATCTCTTCTGTTTCTCCTTGGTCATTATATGTGTACAGCACTTGTTCTTCATTTAACCATTCATCATCTACCAATATTTGAATGGTTTGAGTGGTGATCCTTCTGCTTTCATCATATTCATAAAAAGTTCTGCTGGACAGTTCCCACTGGTCATCCACCCATACAGAGTCCATACTGGATTGCGGAAGCTCATACTCTGCGTCAGGAGCATTTCTCGACTCCACTATGGCTGTTTTTTGTTGTACAGAATGACCGGACTTGGTTTGGATTTCATGCTCTTTTCTGTCGTGTTTCCCTTTTTTTAACTTCTGGGCATAAACTGAATTTGCGAATACTGCTAAAAATGTCAGTGTTAAGATAAGGTAAGTCTTTTTCATAAGTCTTTTAGCTAATGTTAGATATAACCAATAACTGCTAGACTATTTGTAAAAGAAATTGTTTGGCAAAATACTTAATTTATTTAATGTCGCAATTGGAAATGGGAGAGGAGTGTTACTTTTCAACTTTAATATAAGGAGCAACTTTTTGCAGCCAATCCTTGTCCAATGGTTTTACCTGTAACAGGTCTTTGGGTTCTTTATATAGTTTATGCTGTTTTCTGTATGCTACAATTAAAGATGCCTGTTTCGGTGAGATATAAGGGTGTGAGACAAGTGTTTTATAAGTTGCCGTATTGATGTTGATTTTAGCAGGTTCGAAATTGGGTGCTACAAAAGCTCTTTCCATAAGTTTTGGGACAATAGCACTGTCGAGGTGATAAACCTCATAAAGCTGTTCTAATGAGTGAAACCCGCCTAGTGCCCTTCTATATTTTATGATTCTTGATGATAATACAGGGCCTATACCAGGTATTTTCTTTAATTGAGTAGTATCCGATAAATTGATGTCAAAACTTGTAGCTTGTAATTGATCTGTTAAAACTTGCTTTGACTGGTTGTGCTTATTGGTTTTCGATTCTTTAAGGTCTATTGATATATAATCGCTTATCCGTTCAAATTCCTTGTGTGAAAAGTTGTAAATCTTGAGCAGGTCTTCTTTTTCCTTAAATACGCCACCTTTCTGTTTATATTTTTCTATCCTTTGTGCTATAGCAGGCTCTATTCCCATTTGCAGCCAGTCTTCTTCCTCAATTTCATTGGGGTCGAAGGAGGTTAACGGATAGCTGTTGTTTCTTTTATGGTCTTGTGCTTCAGGTTTTTCTAAAGTTTGCAGGAGGCTATCAAGTATTTGTTTGTCCTCTTTATAAGAAAGATAGTCTGGATTTGAAAAATATGGCAGAATATGCGAAACGGAGGCAAGGGCTGCAATGATCAATAAAAGCGCTATGAAGGCATTTGCTTCTCTTGTGGTAAACCCAAGTGTAATCTTAAGCCAATAAACTACCTTCTTTTTCATGTTATACTTCTTTTAAAAGCATCCTGAAGCTTGTTTTGACAATGGAACCCATATTTTTGCACGATAGAAACTCGTCATCCTGATAATGTTTAGCGAGCTCCACTTTTAGCTTTTCTATGTTTTCTTTGGTAGAGATCTCGTCTTGCATGACCGCATCACCTAAGTCTTTGATGCGGTACTTTGCAGATTTTAGCCTGGCCGCAATCATGGCTCTTTCTTCTTTTTGATATTGCAAAACAGTCTCAGGAGTCAATATCTTAAAGCCAATGTCTATGATGGGGTTGTTTTGAGAAAAATATTGAGGCATATAAACCAACTTTCGGCCATCATAAGATTGTTGGTCAAAGTCTATAGCCCTTATTCTGTAGTGAATTTCTTCGAAGTCTGGTATCATTTCCACTACATAGTTTCCCGAGTGCATATCTCCTAACAGCCTGACAAAGCACCTTTCGTTGAATTTCACAAATTCTTTAGCGAGCCTTATTTTGTTAATCATGCCCGTGTTTAAATATTCTTTGATAAACATATCGCCAGGTATTCCAACTATATGTTCCTCTACTAAGGTATCGCCATCTAAAAGGAAATTGATTCTATTGGGAGATAGCAGGTGCTCTAATTCTAGGCCATAGATTCGGGAGGCATCGGCAACTTTAATGTAAAAGTAGTCAAAGTTGTCGTTCATTTTATTGACTATCCTGATGCGGAAAGGCTTGGTATTTCCAAACACACATAGGTCAATTCTGTCTATGTATAGGTGTTCCAGCACAGACATATCGCCTTGTGTTTTTAAGAGCGCATAGGACTTTTTTAGTCCTTCGTAAACATATGGGATTTCTGACTGTGAATAAAAAACCGTTTCCCAAAAGGTGTCCTTATCGTCTTTGTCAAAAAGTGGTATACTGCTATTGAACCTGGTAAGATCGAAATAAGTAATGGGCAGTTTTATCTCTCGTTCATAGTTTACAAGGTACTGCCTCAGTGGTTTTTTTACTGAAAAGATTACTTTCTTTTTGCTGATCTTTACCATTTAAATAAGATAGTTGCTGCTATATTGTCTTAAATTGAGGTAAATATAATAATTTCTATAAGCATAAAAAGGCACCCTTTTCAGGATGCCTTTAATTTTTAGAATCTCTATTTTAACCTGGATTATTCAATAGAGAGTTCTAATGCATAATCTAGGTTTAATTAGTTTCCACCTCTAACCTCGCCAGCTTCTATTTGCTCTCGTTCCTCTTGCTCTTCCTCATATTCTTCTATGGCTTCTTCCTCAACCTCGGCATCCCTGTACCTTCTTTGTTGCTGTATAGGGTTTGTACTGCCCGATTGGCCATATTTACTTGTGCCCCCACCTTCATAAATATGCACTCTTTGGTGCGGGTCGAACTCACTGCCGTAAGTGTCTTCCCAATTACGTGTGTCATATGTATTGGTGGGGCCAAAGCGAGCCTCCTCTTGGTTTGTCCCAGTAGGACCTTGCTGGCCAGGAGGAAGGTTTTGTTCAGTCCGTGGACTAACCGAGCTATAAACCCTCTCCTGGTCGATCTCCTGCGTATGAACCCTGTCTCCTGTTTCTATAGCAGGTATTGGACCTGCTGTTTGTGGAGGTGCGCCACAGCCATACAGTAAGGCGCACAATACTGTTACTGCTAAAATACCCTTCATCTTCATTCTCCATTAAAATTCGCCACTTATTTTAGTCCCAGTCCCAGTCTTCACTGTCCCAGTCAGCATCCTCCCATTCTTCCTCTTCTTCTTCCTCAAAGGAGTGGTCGGTGCTTTCATTTTCTTCAGGCCAGTCGTAGGTTTCGTCGTGGTCGCCCGAAAGCGTGTCGGCTTCTGCCGGGGTTTCCTCAGTACCCACATTTTCAGCATCTAATTCTTCTGCCTCTTCTGATTCAGAAAAATAATCAGCCTCCTCTTCATTAAGCTTTTCTATATCTTCAGGTGTTCTTTTGAGTCTTTCCTGCATAGAATATAAGCTTCCGTAAGACCTACCAGTTCCTGGTCCACTAGCTCCCATAAAGTTAATCTTATTTCTATTTCTGTCAGCCAGCGTGTCGTAGTCTATGCGTTTTCTAGTAATGTGTTCGTCATAAGCAGATCCTTTGGTGTTTACTGCTTCTTTGCTGGTTTTATTACTGACAAACCTTTTGCTGTTGGTATTGCAAGATGCCAATAGGCATAATGATGTAAAAACCAATATCAAATTTCTCATACCCACTTCCATTTCCTCCAATTGATATCTATAAAGATATAATCCCTGGCGGAAAGGAATTGTTATATGTTGGTCACATTTTTCTGTGTTTCAACGGTATGAGTGTTGTCTACTATTTTTGTTTCTAAGCGTAGTGCATAAGGTGCAGGTTTAATTTCCTGCCCTATAGTGCGTGCATAAACTTTGGTAAACTCTGCGCCAAAAAACAAGATATTGGACGAGTAAAAGACCCAGGTCAATATTAATAGCACTGTTCCAGCGGCACCATATGCAGATAAAACATTGGCATGGCTCATGTAAATGCTAATGAGAAATTCTCCTAGGGTAAATAAAACAGCAGTAAAAAGCGCTCCTGCCCATACCTCTTTCCAGCGAATTTGAACGTCTGGAAGCACCTTAAATATCAGTCCGAAAAGTACAGTAGTAATAAACAATGGGAGAACTAGGTCGATAATCTGTAGTATTACAAATGTGGCATGTCCAAGCATTTTGTCCAGAATGGCAGAGAAACCTATAATTATGGCATGGATCAAAAAGGAGACCAAAAGCAGGAAACCTATGGTAAGGATCATGGAGAAAGATAAAATGCGGTCTTTGGCCATTTTTAGAAGGTTGTTTTTGGGCTTGCTTTTAACTTTCCATATTATATTCAAAGCGCTTTGCAAGGACACAAACACCCCTGTAGAAGTGATCATCAATGTTAAACCGCCTACAATCTGGGCTATTCTTGTGCTATGGAGACCTGCAGCTTTATCTGTCATTTCTTTGATCTGCTGGGCACTCTCCGGACCTAAAAGATTGTCTAAGCTGGCAAATAACTCTCCTTTAACTGCTTCTTCTCCCAAGATAGCTCCAGATACAGTTATTACGATGATAATTATGGGTGGTAAGGAGAAAATAGTGTAATAAGATAATGCGGCAGCGTAATGAAAGGTATTGTCATTTTGAAACTCTTCTGCCGTTTCTTTAAAGATCTTTATCCACTGCTTGAAACTTAAAAGCTGCATAATTTTCTTTATTAAAAGTTGACAGAGAAAATTTCCATGGTATTTTGAGTAAAGCAGTAAGCTTTTTTCCCTCTTAGCAAGATAAAGTCAAAGTTAGCCTCTGAAGGTAGTTCAATCATTTTCTCTTTACCGGAATACATGTTTAAAATAAAAAGTGTTTTATTTTTTATGAAATAAAGTTCGTCTTCACGGAAACTAAAAAAGTCTACCCCTCTTGCATGGAGTTTGTTTTTATAGTTGCCCATGTTGTCAAAAATCAAGATGCCGGAGTTTTTGTCGCTTATAAAGATTAGGTTTTGATACTCCCTAATAAAAGTCATTTCATAATTATCAGGGTTAAGAATGAGGTCTAGCGGTGTGCTAAGTTCTGTTTTTTTGATACGGAGGTTGTATTTTTTTAAGGAAAACTCCTTTTCGTCAATCACCCATAAATTATTGTCTGCTGAGTATGTTGCCAAGCGTGCAAAACCGATATCTCCCCTGAATCTGTAGGTAGGGCTTTCAGTCAAAAACCTGTCCAGTAATACATATTCTTGAAAGTTTCTGTTAAAGACAAAGATATTTACTTTTCGCCAAGCTTCGAGTAGAGAGACTTCATTGTTGTGTCTAGGGGAGTAGGTTAAAGCCGTATTGCCTAAAGTGTCCAGCTTGTGCACATTTCCTCTTCTGTCTGCTAAATATATGGAGCCATACCTGTCTATGGAAACCTGCTGAGGCCGGGGGATTTTAATTGAAGACAAATGTTTCCATTTGATTTCTTTTTGCTGGGCTGTTGCATTAAGCGTGCCCAAGAATAAAATAAGAGCCATAGCCCTTAGGCTAAAAGCGCTCGATCTTAATATCTTCTCCGTCAAAAACTGCATAATTGGAATTGTTGAGCCATTCACCAAGGTTGATATAACGGCTGTTATGGCTTACCTCCATATTTAACGATAAATGGCGGTGACCAAATATATAAAAGTCGTGATGTTCTTTTTTTTCAGTTTTTTTGCAGAATTGGAAAAGCCACTCTTTGTCTCCTAAAAATTCTTCATCTGCTTTATAGTGTTTGTCTCTGCTTTTCTTAGACCAAGCATGCGCAATGCCTATACCAATGCCGGGATGTACAAAAGCAAAAAGCCTTTGAAAAAATTTATTGGCAAAAATTTGCTTTAAAAACTTATAAAAGTAGTCTCCTGGTCCTAAACCGTCTCCGTGACCTATGAAGAATTTTTTCTCGTTAATGGTCGTTTGCACAGGTTTTCTGATGATAGGGATGTCAAGCTCTTTTTCGAAATAGTCAAACATCCACATATCGTGGTTTCCTGTGAACATGTATAGAGGAATGCCTTTGTCAGACAAATCGGCAAGTTTTCCTTGTAATCGGATAAATCCTTTGGGAATGGTGTGGCGGTACTCAAACCAGAAGTCAAATATGTCGCCAACAAGAAAAATGGCTGCAGCATCATTTTCTATAGAGCACAGCCATTGTACGATTTTTTTTTCGCGCTTACTGCTGGTTTCTTTATCAGGAATTCCTAAATGAAAGTCAGAGGCAAAATATACTTTTTGCCCTTCTTTAAGTTTAATATGTGGCGGTATCATCAATCAAAAAAACAATCAACTCTTTAGGGCCGTGGGCTCCCAGCACTAAAGTTTTTTCAATGTCAGCCGTTCTGCTAGGCCCAGTAGTTAATGAAAGCATAGAAGGTAGCCCTCCTTTATATTTGTTTTTCAAGTAGGAAATGCCATCGCTGATATCATAAACTATTTGCGATGTCCTGGCAACCACGATATGAGCTGGCGGGTATACACTCAACCGTCGTCCTGATTTATTGGCAGAAGAAAGGAATATGCTACCTGTGCGTGCTACCAAAGCTTCACATGTGGTAACACTTGCTTCAACAGATTCCATAAATCCATGCTCTTCGGTGTGAATGTCAATACCTCTGGATTCGAATAACCGTGCAAGTTCAGGTTCAAAAACATAAGTGTGCCGAAGGTTTTTCTTAAACTGAAGTGCTTTGAAAGAAGAAAGGAATTCGTCATCACTTTCGGTAAAGACAAATTCCCCCATATTTTTGATAAAGTTTTCGGCAAATAATACCGAAAGGTCTTTTTCTCCTGTTTTGGAAAATACTTCTTTATTGCGCCTTGGTACAGAACCGGAGTTTTTACTCCGGTCTGCAAGGGCATCTTTAACTTTTTTAAGTATTATTTCTCTGGACTGGCTCATTCGTCAGTGCTACCTGTGTCTTTGTTTGGCTTATTTTCTTTTTTAGGCTCTTCTGTTGGCTTTTCCACTTCCTTTTTTTCTTCAACAACTATTTCTTCAGAAGTACCATTGCCTTTTCTGGTATATGCCTGGTAAGTTGTTTCTTTGTCGAAAGGCCTTTTTCCAATTAACTCTTCCAGGTCAGATTGGAAAATGATTTCTTTCTTTAAAAGCTCTTGGGCAACAACTTCTAACTCTTTTCTTTTATCAGTCAGCAATTGCTTAGTTCTTTCATAAGCATCAGAGACGATGCTTCTTACTTCATTGTCAATAGTTTCTGCTGTTGACTCAGAGTATGGCTTGTTGAACCTGTCGCCTTCTTTGCTGTCGTAATAAGAAATGTTCCCTATCTGCTTATTCATACCATACATGGTAACAATACTGTATGCCATTTTGGTTATTCTTTCCAGGTCACTAAGTGCGCCGGTAGAGATTTTGCCAAATACAATATCTTCTGCAGCCCTACCACCTAAAGACATACACATTTCGTCCAATAGCTGCTCAGTGGTATACAAGAACTGCTCTTTAGGCAAGTATTGAGCATAACCTAATGCTGCCACTCCTCTTGGTACAATACTTACTTTAACCAAAGGGTCTGCATGCTCCAGGAACCAACCTGCTACAGCATGTCCAGCCTCGTGATATGCTACTATTTTCTTTTCTTCAGGAGAGATGATTTTATTTTTCTTTTCAAGACCACCTATTACCCTATCTATCGCGTCTTGGAAGTCAATCATTTCAACTTCTGCTTTGTTTCTTCTGGCTGCGATAAGCGCTGCTTCGTTGCAAACATTGGCAATTTCTGCACCTGCAAACCCAGGAGTCTGGGCTGCTAGTTTTTTAGGATCTACCTCTGATGAAAGCTTTAAAGGGTTAAGGTGTACTTTAAATATATGCTCTCTTCCTACAATATCTGGCTTGTCTATACTTATTTGCCTATCAAACCTGCCTGGTCTAAGCAACGCAGAGTCCAGTACGTCTGGGCGGTTAGTTGCTGCTAGAATGATTACTCCAGAATCAGTAGAGAAACCGTCCATTTCTACAAGCAAAGAGTTAAGGGTGTTTTCACGTTCGTCATTAGAACCTGGCATTTGACCTTTTCCTCTTGAACGACCTATGGCATCAATCTCATCAATAAAGATGATACATGGTGCTTTTTCTTTTGCTTGCTTGAACAAGTCTCTTACCCTGGCTGCACCAACACCAACGAACATTTCTACAAAGTCAGAGCCGGAAAGAGAGAAAAACGGTACGCCTGCTTCGCCAGCAACAGCTTTTGCCAGTAAGGTTTTACCAGTACCCGGAGGACCTACCAATAAAGCACCTTTAGGTATTTTACCGCCTAGTTTCGTAAACTTGGTTGGGTTCTTTAAGAACTCTACTATTTCCTTTACTTCTTCCTTGCCTTCTTCTAAGCCTGCAACATCAGCAAAAGTAATCTTTACTTTGTTTTCAGCATCAAATAAAGCGGCTTTGGATTTGCCAATATTAAATATCTGCCCACCAGGGCCTCCTGAGGTTACCCTTCTCATCAAGAACCAGAATCCGAACAGGATCAGGAATATAAAGCCCCAGTTGACCAGTACATTAGAAAAGTCCGATCTGGTGTCAATACTAAAGTCGACATGGTGTTCAGGGTCTACACTGGCTTCCAGCCTGTCAAAATCTTCTTTGAAGGTGGCTGGGTCTATTATCCTAAAGTAATAGTGAGGACCATGGCTAATATTAAAAGCAGACTTTTGTGAGGTATAGTCCTTGTAAGCGTCATTTTCAAGAACTTCCTCTCTTAAGGTTACTTCTACTATCTTTTCATTAGTTACAACCACTACCCGCTGCACATCGTGCCTGCGGTACATTTCCTCAAACCTTCTCTGTGAAATTTCGACAGCAGAAGAGCTTTTGTTGAAAATGGCTATACCAAAAACCATTAACAACAGAATGACTATTATCCAAATCTGAAAGTTTGGTTTTTGAGGGGTTTTGGGGATTAGTTTCTTCTTTTTAGAGTTATTATCTGTCATCTTATTCAATCAATAGAATATTAAAAGCTAAAAAATTATTCAACCGAAATTATTTTTGCGTCGCCCCATAGTTCTTCAAGGGCATAAAAATCTCTTTTGTCTTTCTTAAAAACATGTGCAACAGTATCTACATAATCTAGTAAAATCCATTCTTTGTTAATTTTCCCTTCTTTGTGCCAAGGGTTTTGCTCTGTTTCTTTATACACTTCTTCTTCTATGGAATCGGCTATGGCATCTACTTGGGTGTCGGAGGTACCACAACATAAAATAAAATAGTCTGCTACAGAATTCTTAATACTCCTTAAATCAATGATTGTTATATCTGTAGCCTTTTTTTCCTTCATTCCATGTACTATAATGTCTTTTAGGCTAACCTTGTTGTTAACAGTTTTATTCACTTTTATCAAACTTTTAAATAAATTTCAGCAAAAATATAAAATAAGTTGTACAATATATCACCACAAACTTTATTCACAGGAAAAAAGCTCATTTTTGTGAAAGAATGTCGTTCAACCAATGCGCTGATGGTTGAAAAGCTTTCTGCCCCATTGCCGGAAGGTACAGTTTTGATTACTTCTTGCCAAACCGCCGGCCAAGGCCAAAGAGGGAGTTCATGGGAGGCCGAGCCTGATAAAAACCTAACTTTTTCCTTGCTCCTGAAGCCTTCGTTTCTCCCTATCTCTGATCAATTTTATTTGAATATGGTAATATGTTTGGCTATCTCTGATACCTTAACACAATACACATCAAAAAAGGTCACAATTAAATGGCCAAATGATATTTATGTTGAAGCTAAAAAAATATGTGGTATTCTAATAAATAATTTTTTAAAAGGTTGCCAATTCGAGCATGTTGTTGTTGGTATAGGGCTAAATGTCAATCAGGAAAATTTTCAAGAACCTAAAGCGGTTTCACTGAAAATGATTGAGCAAAAGGAGGTTAACTTAGTGGAAGTGCTTGAGATTTTATTAGGTAACATCGAAAAGTGGTATTTGGCGTTGATGCAAAAAAAATATAAAAACATTCAGGAAAATTATTTATCAAAAATGTTTCGCATCAATGAGAAACATTTATACCGGTCTGACGGTATTTTTGAAGGTACTATAAGAGGGATAGACCCAACTGGTAAATTGGCCGTTGAAACAGAAGTGGGTATCAGGTATTTCTGTCTCAAGGAAATTGAATATGTGATGTGATTCTTTGTTTATGGCTTTGCTATAAATTATATTTGTGAAGCTTTTATGAAAAAATTTTTAAAAAGAGGTAAAATGGTTGAAACATATCAGAAATTTAAGGTCAAAGATATTAGTCTTGCCGATTGGGGCAGAAAAGAAATAAAACTTGCCGAAGCAGAAATGCCTGGTCTTATGGCAATCAGGGAAGAGTTTGGTGCTCAAAAACCTTTAAAAGGAGCGCGTATAGCCGGTTGCTTGCATATGACTATTCAAACGGCAGTGCTCATTGAAACTTTAATTGAGTTGGGCGCTGAAGTTACTTGGTCTTCTTGTAATATATTTTCCACCCAAGATCATGCCGCTGCTGCCATCGCTGCTACCGGAGTTTCTGTATATGCCTGGAAAGGTATGACCGAAGAGGAGTTTAACTGGTGCATTGAGCAAACCTTATTTTTTGGGGAGGACAGAAAGCCCTTAAACATGATTCTTGATGATGGTGGCGACCTTACCAATATGGTACTGGATAAATACCCACACCTGGTAAAAGATATCAAAGGTGTTTCGGAAGAAACAACCACAGGTGTGTTGAGATTGCACGAAAGAGAGAAAAACGGAACTTTGCCGCTTCCTGCCATTAACATCAACGACTCTGTAACTAAGTCTAAGTTTGACAACAAGTACGGATGTAAAGAATCTTTGGTAGACGCTATTAGAAGGGCCACAGATGTAATGATGGCTGGTAAGGTAGCTGTTGTAGCTGGATATGGCGATGTTGGTAAAGGCTCTGCTCAATCTTTAAGAGGTGCAGGGGCAAGGGTAATCGTTACTGAAATTGATCCTATATGCGCACTGCAGGCTGCTATGGATGGTTTTGAAGTAAAGAAAATGGATGATGCAGTGAAAAGAGCAGATATTGTAGTAACTGCTACTGGAAATAAAGATATTATTGTCGGAAAACATTTCAAGGCAATGAAAGACAAGGCCATTGTATGTAACATTGGGCATTTCGACAATGAAATTGACATGGCTTGGTTGAACAAAGCTTGTGGTGACAGTATGGAAAATATCAAACCTCAGGTTGATAAATATACCCTTGATGGCAAGGACATTATTGTGCTTGCTGAAGGTAGATTGGTAAACCTTGGCTGTGCTACAGGTCACCCGTCTTTTGTAATGTCAAACTCGTTTACCAATCAGGTACTTGCCCAAATAGAATTATGGCAGTATGCTGATAAATACGAGAATAAGGTTTATACCCTTCCGAAGCATTTGGACGAAAAAGTGGCTATGCTTCACTTGGGTAAAATTGGCGTAGAGCTAGAAACACTTACCAAAGACCAAGCTGATTATATAGGTGTTCCTGTAAAAGGGCCTTTCAAGTCAGACGCTTATAGGTACTAATCAATATTTGTTATTTACATTACTAGGGCTGCTCAGGTTCGTCTTCTACAGACGATATGGGCAGTCCTTTTTATATTACTAATAGCCCGGACATGCCAGAAATTTCTGTTGTTATTATTACTTATAATGAAGAGGGGAACATCGAAAGGTGCTTGAAGTCGGTAAAAGCTGTAGCTGATGAAATTGTAGTGCTCGACTCATTTTCTACCGACCGAACAGAGGAAATTTGTAAAAAGTATGGTGTTAAATTTTTTCAGCATGCTTTTGATGGCCATATTCAACAAAAGAATCGGGCTATTACCTATGCTTCTTACCCCCATGTGCTGTCTTTAGATGCTGACGAAGCATTGGGTGAAACACTTACAGAGTCTATTTTAAAGGTGAAAAAGGAGTGGGCTTGCGATGGCTACTATATGAACCGGCTTACCAATTATTGTGGGCAGTGGATCAGGCACAGTGGGTGGTATCCTGACAGAAAGCTTAGGTTGTGGGACAGTAGAAAAGGTGCTTGGGGCGGTCAAAATCCACATGATAAATATGAGCTTCAGACCGGATGCAAAACGCAAGTACTAAAAGGTGATCTCTTGCACTATAGTTACTATTCCATTGAGGAGCATTATGCCCAGGTAGATAAGTTTTCTAAAATTGCTGCTAAGGTTTTATATGAAGAAGGTAAGAATGTATCTTTGTTTTTTGTCTACCTCAAAGCCGTAGCTAAGTTTATAAGGAATTACTTTATTAAGCGTGGCTTTTTGGATGGTAAAATGGGTTTTACTGTATGCAGAATAACAGCTTACGAGACCTATCTTAAGTACCACAGGTTAAGAACCATGAACAGGAATAGGTGAAAAACTGGCTGGAGGATAATATTGTCAGTTTGAAAGCATAACTTTCCCTAGGTTAAAGAAAGGCAAGAGGGGAGTCTATTTGTGTTTTGTTTGGCCATAGAATATGAATGAATGGTAACATTATGGGCTTTAAAGGATCTAATCCGATTAAGCTAAGCTACCTGAGCTTTCTCGGCGGTACCCTCAACTTCTTTTTTAGGCTCCTTCCCTTTATAATAATTCCATGTTAAGAGGAAAAACGTTAGGTAAATGCACGTTCCTAGCTGTGTTTCTACAGTGGCTTCCGAAATATAGGAAGATATAAAAACAATGTTTATTGCAGCAAAAAGAAATTTGCTATAATTAATCGCTAGAGGATAGAAAGTTGCGAAACTGAAGATTAGCACTCCTAGTAAGCCCCCTGCTGCATATACAAAAATAAACTGGTTGTGCGGAATTAGGTGGTTGTCCGCTTCTATTTCTGGATAACGGTTTTTATATATGTCAAATGATAGGTTTTTGACATCTCCCACCCCAGCACCGATTAAAGGATTTGTATTGCCTACTTCAATACCGATTTTCCATGAAAGTAGACGGTTGCCATCAGAGTAGTCATTGACATCTTCATTATTAAAGAATCGGGAAGTGTCCTCTATGCTGTAGCTTATTTTATTTTTGAGGGTTGGAGACAGAAAATAGGCGGCTATAGGTAGAATGAATAGTGCTGACAAAATGGCAATGCTTTCTGTCTTTTTGTCTGATTTTAAAGTATGAATAAATAGTAAAGTAGCTGCGGTTGCATAAAAGGCAAGCAAACCGCTTCTTACGGACAAAATATGGAGGAATACGAATAGTATTAAAGTTAGTGTAGCAATAAAGTATTTTTCTTTGATTGAAATGAAATAATGTTTCTGGGCGATCAGGTAGTAACCTGCAAATATTGCGAAGGCCGTCATTAAGCTGAACCTAATATGGTTTACCAATGTCGGTATTACTTTCGCCGAAAGGTACGATGCTGTTATTTCTTGGTAGTTGGCAATATATTGGGCCAGGCTCCATATAGAGGCTGCTGAGGTGAGTATGAGGAAGTAATAGAGCAGGTTGTTGAAATGCCTTGTATTGAAATAAGGGAATGCTGCAAAGCCCAGAGGCATAATAAGAAACGGCAATTTAATGGTAAGACGTTCTGCCAAAGTAGCTTGGTCTTCTGAGTATATGCCACTCAATAAATAGACAAGAAAGATGGCGCTGAGGCATAACAGTTCTCTGCTTTTGAGGAACCTCGAAAAGTTGTTTTTTATTTGAAGTGGATTGAAGAACAAAAGCCCTGCGGTAATCATCCCAATGCTCATCATTGCTCTAGAGAAAAACATTCCTGTAATGAGCAAGACTACAGAAATAATGGCCATCATATAAATAAATCCTGATACTCTTTCAGGCGATTGAGACGATATAGGCATATAATTTGTTTATAAATATAATGTATTAACGTAAAAAGAGGGCTTAAAATTTAATGGGATTTTAATTCTCATTACTCAATAAAACAGTAGCTTAGGTACGTTAATTAACAAAAACAATTCTTAACCCGTTCTTTAATAAATACAAGAAGGGGTTGATTTAGTAGGGTAAAAATATATAATTAAATGCAAGAAGAAAATATAAATAAAGAGATTAATAAGGCTCAAAAGGACAGTCAATTTGAAAAGGAGTTTATGCCTTTGATTGACAGCCTTTATAACTTCGCCTATAGGTTGACCCTGGATGAGGACGATGCTAATGACCTTGTGCAGGAAACTTATATGAAGGCTTACCGTTTTTTCGGGTCTTATGAACAAGGAACTAATGCTAAAGCATGGTTGTTCCGTATCCTGAAAAACAGCTTTATTAATGACTTTAGGAAAAAAAGCAAAGAGCCATCTAAGGTAGATTATCAGGAAGTAGAATCATTCTACAATTCGGATGATGTGGATGCAGACATTACCACAGACCTTCGGATTGACTCTTTGCAAGAAATGATTGGAGATGAAGTGGCAAATGCCCTGAACTCTCTGGCTGTTGATTTTCGGACTATAATCATACTCTGTGACCTTGAAGGTTTCACCTATGAAGAAATGTCTAAAATCCTGGACATACCAATTGGTACTGTAAGGTCGAGGCTGCACAGAGCCCGGAATCTCCTGAAAGAGAAACTCAGGGAGTATGCAGGACATATGGGATATAACAATGAGCAATAAATATTGATTATATAGAGGCATTCAAACATGTAGTTTGAGTGCCTCTATAATTCTTTAATCTGGATTACAATTAAATAAACCTATGGAGAAAGATTACTCTGGAAAAGAAAATCGCTATGTGAAAAGTGGTTTTTGCAATGACAGGACTTATTGTCTTAAAGTATTGAGAGGGGTGTTGGACAAGGAATCTTCATTAGAAGAGGAAGCATATTTCATGGAACACATTTCTGAGTGTCCATCATGTCACCAACTTTATCAGGTAGAATCTGCAATTAAAAATGTAGTTGTTAAAAAAATTGAAAAAAAGCCGGTTCCGGTGTATCTTGCCGATAATATACGTAACAAGCTAAAAAAAATATAGTGGCATAATGCACAACGGTAAGCTTATCATCTTTTCGGCACCTTCCGGGTCGGGTAAAACAACTATTGTCAAACACCTTTTAAAAACCAGAAACGATCTGGGTTTTTCTATTTCGGCCTGCACCAGAGATAAAAGGGGGAGGAACGAAGAGCATGGTAAAGATTACTATTTTTTGACACCTGAGGATTTTAAAAAACGTATAGACAACAATGAGTTTGTTGAATGGGAGGAAGTTTATCCGGGGGCTTTTTATGGAACTTTGCGTACGGAAATCGAACGTCTTTGGTCTGAAGGAAAACATGTGATCTTTGATGTTGATGTCAAAGGAGGACTCAATATCAAAAAGCAGTATGGGGATAAAGCCTTGGCTATTTTTGTGAAATGCCCAAGTCAGGCTGTGTTGGAAAGAAGACTTCGTGAACGAAATACTGAATCTGAAGAAGCTATTTCTGCCAGGCTTTTTAAAGTCAATTTTGAAATGTCGTTTGAAGACAAGTTTGACACTACTCTTGTCAATAACGATCTTGAAGCGTCTTTGGCAGAAGCTGACAATTTAGTTGAAAACTTTCTGAAAAGTTAATTCTTGCCTTTTTGATAAAAAGCCATGGGTATAGCAGTTGCTAAAAAGCATGGGCGAAGCTTGAGTCTAAAGCATATTTTGTTTACTTGGATCAACTGTTACTGAACAACCATTTGGCAGCATCTTTAAAAGACGCTTTTTTACCATAAAATAATATGCCCACACGGTATATTCGTGCGGCAAGCCAAGTAACTATCAGAAAAGTAATACATAATATTGCTATAGAAAGCGCCAGTTCTTGCCATGGTACACCGAAGGGTATTCTGACCATCATTATTATAGGTGACGTAAAAGGAATCATGGACAGCCATTGCGCCACTGGACTGTGAGGGTTTTCTGTAACTGTTGCAGCCATAACAAATGAGAAAATGAGCGGAATAGTGACGGGGAGCATAAACTGTTGCGTGTCAGTTTCTGAATCAGCCAATGATCCTATGGCAGCAAATAAGGCACTGTACAGTAAATACCCTCCTAAAAAGTAAAAAGCAAAAGTGAGTAGCAAAGTGCCAAAATCTACAGAAGCTATTAAGTTCAAAACCTCGTTGACCTCTAACGCTTGCTGAATGTCTGTGGTAGTCCTTAAGGTTTCATGAATATTTTCATCCGCAAACCTGTCTAATTGGTACCTAGTAGCTATAAATGTAGTTACTCCTGCAGTAAGTGTGAGCCAAATAATAAACTGGGTTATACTTAATAATGCTATCCCTATAATTTTGCCCATCATTAGCTGAAATGGTTTGACAGATGAAATAATCACTTCAATTATTCTATTTGTCTTCTCTTCAATCACTCCTCGCATTACTTGAACACCGTAAAGGAAAATGAAAAAATAAATGAGTATAGCGGATACCAATCCAGCGGTGCTGAATGCCCTGAGATCGTGAATGCCCTCAAATTCATCTGTTATATCGGTAGTGGCAATAGATATTTTATTTTGTACTTGTGCTATATAATCTTTGGGTAGCCCATGTCTTGTCAGTGCGTGTTGCAATAAGACATCTCCCATAATAGCTGAAATTTCTTCATAATCTTGGGGGCTAGTCTGACTTTTTGCAAAAAGCTCGGCATTTACATCTTCTTGATAAGAGAAGGGGGGGATGTATAACAGCATATCTGCGTCATTGGCAGCAAAAGCTTCTTTGGCTTCCGAAAGCGAACCGCTTGCGTAGGTAAATCTTAGAAGCTCTGTACTTCTTAGCTTTTGAGTAAATAAAAAGCTATGGTCGAGTACTGTTACTGCTTTAGGCTCATGGGTAGCCATATTTAGCCACACCGGAACAATCAACAGCAATGCAAAAAATAAAGGCCCCAATAAAGTCATTACTATAAAAGACCTTTTTCGGATGCGCGTCAGGTATTCCCTGAGTATTATATGAAAAATTTTGTTCATTACGCTTCTTTGACACTTCTAATAAATATCTCATGTATACCGGGCAGCTCTTCGTTGAACGCTAGCACTGTGGCAGATTTCATTATTTCATGCAACAAATGATTAGGCGAAGTATCTGCCCAGCGGACACGTCCCTTCCAAGTTCCTGTTTTTGAAATCTCTTCTTCTAATATGTCCAGGTGCATGTCCGGTTTTTTATCTGTTTCCAGCGCAAATATGTTCTGTCTGTATGTTTTTCTTATCTTTTCGGGTTCACCCTCCAGAATGATCCGGGATTTGTTGATCAAGGCTATATGGTCGCACATTTCCTCTACTGTTTCCATTCGGTGTGTCGAGTAGATTATGGTTGCCCCTTTTTTCTGAAGTTCAAATATTTCCTCTTTAATGGTAATCGCATTTACAGGGTCGAATCCCGAAAAAGGTTCATCCAAAATAATTAGATCTGGTTCATGTAGAACAGTGGCAATAAACTGCACTTTCTGCTGCATACCTTTAGAAAGATTTTCGATGTTCTTTTTGGCCCAAGGGGTTAGGCCAAATTTATCTAGCATTTCTAGGGATTTCTTCTTGGCATCTTTCCCGCTCATGCCTTTTAACCTGGCCAAGTAAACTAAGTGTTCTTGTACCTGCATTTTTTTATACAGACCCCTTTCTTCCGGTAGGTATCCAAAGCGGTTGACATCTTCATCTTTTAGCTCATTGTCCTTATAGCGTATATTGCCAGAGTCGGGCAGGAGAATTTTTGTTATTAATCTTATCAGCGTAGTTTTTCCTGCTCCGTTGGGTCCTAGAAGGCCAAAAATACCCCCTTGACAAATCTTTAAGGATACGTCATTGAGGACATGAAGGTTGCCAAAAGATTTATTTATGTGATTGATTGTTAGCAAGCCCAATGTAATTTTTTTTTATATTCGGTTACTTTTTAGCAAATTTGGAGATTAATATACTATCTGAGTAACAAAGTTCAGATTTTATTAACCCAATACAACGGATTTTGAAAGAGTTTTGTCTTTTAAAATGTAATAATTTGCATAATGTATTGAAAATAAATAATAGAAATATTGTCTGTTTAAGTTTTTTTTAATTATTTTTATATTCCTAAATAGAAAATTTCTGCTATTTATTTGAATTTTGCCAACAACTGTAAGATTTAGAAAGAACTAATCGCCATGTATCATATGAAGAATCTATTACTCTTCTTATCAGGGTTTTCTAACCTGCCAATGATGACTGTATTGAGGTTGATGACGATTGTAACATTGTCGTTTTTTACTTCTGCGTCTATTGCACAGGAAACCTACACTGTTACTAATACTGAGCCCGGGGGTGGGACTAATGGAAGTTTAGCTTGGTGCATTCAGCAAGCAATTAATGAAGGACCTCCTCCAGGTGGTGGCAGTCATACTATTAATTTTAATATACCTGGCGGTGGGCCTCATGTGATTAATATTGGTGAAGCTTATAACCTTTGGGGTAATAGTAGTGTAATTATAGATGCGACAACACAGCCTGGTTATGATGGTACGCCTATAGTTGTTATTCGCGGCAATGGTGGTGGTACCGCTTTTGACCTGAACGGCACCAGGGCAACGATACGTGGCTTGGCATTTCAAAACTTGCAACATGGAATTAGGATCAATCAGCGGAATGAAAATATTGTTCAGGGCAACTTTTTTGGCTTAGGGGTAGATGGCAACTCTACTGCTAACAATAGCAGGCTTACGGGTGTAGGTGTTTTTGTAAGAGGTGGTACCTCTTCTAATATAATAGGTGGCGATGAACCTGAAGAAAGGAATATTATAGCTAATTGCGGTGAGTTCGGTATATTTTTTGACGGCGCAGGAGCAAATAACCAAGTCATAAACAATTACATTGGTACTAATTTAGAAGGTACGGAAGCCCGTGCAAACGGAACGGAAGTGCAAAACCATGCGGGTATCCGTGTAGATGGTGCTAGTTCGTTGCTTATCCATAATAACGTAGTATCTGGTAATAATGGTGTTGGTATTAGAATGTCTGGGAATTCAGGAGGGTCTGTAATTACTGGCAATAAAGTAGGTACTAACGCTGAAGGAATGGACAGGATTCCTAACCTTTCAGGAGGTATTCGTATTGACGACTCTAATAACCATAGAATAGGTGGTAATACTGAAGAAGAAAGAAACTTGATATCTGGTAATGGTGGTGCAACACACGCTATTGAAGGTCCTAACGATACTTATGACAGGAACAACCAGAGTGGTATTTACTTTGTTAATGTTAACAATTCAACTATAAGTGGAAACTATATAGGTACAGATATTACAGGTAGCTCAACCGGAGTTGACAACAGGATGGGTAACTTGTATAGTGGTATTAAAATGGAGTCGATGGGTAATGGTACTTGTGCCAATAACGTTGTTGGTGGTGATGATGCGACTTATAGGAATGTCATAGGTGGTAATGGCTTCTGGGATCCTGATTTTAGGAGCCACGGTGTCTTGTTTAAAGAAGGCGAGTGTCATTCTAACCGTGTTACAGCGAATTATATTGGACTTGGTGCCGACGGAGTTTCTAATATCGGAAATGCCCAAGATGGTGTATCCTTTTTGGGTGCAAAAGACAATATAATAGGTGGTTCTACCAGTGAACTGAGAAATGTTATTGTTAATAATACTTGGGGGGTATTTCTTCAGTCAAATTTTTGGCCTGAAGACTATCCGACTCAATCAACAGGAAACAGGATTATAGGTAACTATATTGGTGTGCTGGAAGATGGTTCTACCGTTGCCGGTAACGGGTTGATGGACGGGGAAGAAGGTGGTGGTGTTGGTATCCAGCATGGTTCTAGTGAGAATATTATCGGGGGGACAGAAGAAGGAGAGAGAAACCTTATCTCTGGTAACTATGCCGGTGTGGTTTTCAGGCATGAATTCGGGAATAACCCTCCTTCAGAAAACCACATTATTAATAACTACATAGGTGTCGACAACAGCGGTAATACAGCCCTTCCTAATCAAACAGATGGTATTATCATAGCGGGAGGTGCTACAGAAAACTTGATCGGTGGGGCTGTTCCAAATATCATTTCTTCTAATACTGAGAACGGTATACTTATCGCTAATGGTGAAAATAACAGTATTTTTAATAATTATATAGGTGTTGGTGCAGACGGTTCTACGCAGTTAGGAAACGGCCAAGATGGTATAAGGTTAATGGCTGATGAAGACTCAGGTGATGGAAGTGTCGGAAACTTACTGGGTGGTACAGATGATAACCAAGGAAATACTATCGCTTACAATGGAGAAAATGGTATTGCTATTTTGGATGAAGCCTCGCTGGACAATGCCATCCATAGAAACAGTATTTTCTGTAATGCTTTAAGGGGAATTGAATTGAACGGTGTTGGTAATGAGAACTATGCTAGTGGCTATGGCAATGGAGGCGTAGTGGAAATGTCATATAATGCTGATAGGGAAGTAGTACTTACTGGCCCTGAAGGATCATATATTGAAGTCTACGAAACAGGAGAGTGCTTGCAATGCGATGAAGATCTTCTTGAAGATGATGATGAAAAAAGAAGGTTGCAAGGAAAAACCTTTATTACCAGCGGATTCTCTCCTTTGAACATAGGAGATATTGACGAAAAAGAAATAGTGGTGACTGTATCAGAAAATAATACTACAGAGCCATATAATACTTCAGAGTTTTCATATTGTACAAGAATATGTGCTACACCTGAGGATGTTGTGGAGGTGGAAATTTCTGATGAGTATGTTTGCTTTGGATATGATGGAACTATTACCCTATCATCTCCTGATGAAGACAGAGTAGACGAGGAAATTGTTTGGTATGATGGCAACCCTGAAGACGGCGGAGTTTTGTTAGGATCTGGAATTTCTTTAGAAATTACCGCACCAGAAGAATCTACTACTTTCTATGCTGCTTGGGCTAGTGAGTGTGATACGTCTAATTTTATTACACTGGAATTTGAAGTTAAACCGCTCCCTAATGTTAGCATAACACCAAATGGCGATATTGAAATTTGTGAAGGTGGTAGTGTTGAGTTATTAGTAGAAGGGGATGAGGGTACTTTGGAGTGGTTCTTTGATGGCGAAGCTAGACCCGATATTGACGGTGATTCATATATTGCCAGTGACAGTGGTATTTATCAAGTTGTGTTGACCGATATACACGAATGTGAAAACTCTGATACAGCAAATGTAATCATACTACCGACCGAATTTGCAGAAGTAAACTTGCCTGACGGAGAGTTTTTCTGCGAAGGTGATTCTTTGCTGCTAGAAGCTGAGCCAAATTCAGGGGTTGAATATACTTGGTATTTTGATGGTGAGGAAATAGAAGGGGAAACAGAGTCAGTACTTTATGCTACGCAGCCGGGTGTTTATAGCGTTGTTATAGTTATGGAAGAGGGGTGTACGGATGATGCCGAAACCGAAATTTTCATGAACGACAACCCGGAAGTTTTTGAAATTACTGCTGATCCCGGAAGTGCATTTTGCGAAGGCGACTCTACTACTTTGATTATTTCTTCTAATGAAGACGACCTGCTTTTTAGATGGATTAAAAATGGACAAGAACTTGACGATGATGAAATAGAGCTAGTTGTTAGCGAAGAAGGTTTTTATAGTGCAGTTATTGAATATGAAAGCACTGGGTGTAACACCTCATCTAACAATGAGATTGAAGTTGTAGTACATCAAATCCCAGATATTTCCCTTACGCCTAGTGGAGATCATATTGCTTGCGAAGGTTCTACGATAGAAATCATAGCAGAAGGTGATGGCACTATTGACTGGATTAGGAACGGACAGCCAATTACGGCACCGTTAAACAATATTTACGAGGAGACTGAATCTGCATCATTTAATGTTACTGTAACCAGTGCTGAGGGTTGTGTTAATGAAGACTCTACCGATGTATCTTTCGAAAGAGAAGAGTTTGTAAATATTGACCTTTCTGATGCGGAGTTCTGTGAAGGTGAAACTGTAGATCTTGTAGCCATTACTAATGGTACAGATGGAAACACTTATGCATGGTTCCGTGACAACGAAGACTTAAACATTGACGCGGGAGAATATACTGCAAGCTTAGGAGGTAGATACAGGGTAGAAGCTGTTAATGCTGATGGGTGTTTTGATGATGATGAAGTAGATGTGGTAATGCATATGAACCCTGACCCTTTTGAGTTGACTGTTGATCCAGATGCTGAATTCTGCGAAGGCGAGTCGGCAGTAATTAGCATTGGATCAAGTGAAGAAGGTTTGCTTTATAGCTGGTCGAAAAACGGGGAAGACTTCGAAGGCGATGAAATAGACTTGACGGTAACTGAAGCTGGAACTTACGGAGCCATTATTATTAATGAAATTACGGAGTGTCAAACTTCTTCGGATAATGAAATTGAAATCATTGTTAGAGAGAACCCTGTGGTTGCTATTGTTGAAGGACCTGAATCAATCTGTGAAGATACTGAAGAGGTAGAGTTTGAGGTAAGTAATGCTCAAGAAGGTGTCACGTATGATTGGTTGGCTGAAGTTGCTGATATTGCTTCTGGGCAAGGTTCTAGTTCTGTAACTGTAAACTTCCCTGATGGCGGTGGCACAGTAAACATTTCTGTTAACGCTACCAACCAGTATGGTTGTGAGTCTTCAGAACCTGGTACTTTTGAGGTAAGTGTTGATGAAAGGCCTGGTGACATAGAAATTGTTGGAACAAGCCCTGTTTGTAACAGCTCTGAACATGACTACTCTGTTGAACCTGCTACCGATGGATCTACTTATACTTGGACGCTTCCGGGTGGAGCATCTTTTGAAGGTGGTGAAGATGGACCAACTATTTCTGTCAATTTTGGTGAAGATGCAGAAACTGGACTTATTACTATAGTAGAGACCAACGAAGCTGGCTGTACTTCAAGGGCAGAAGCTGAAAAAGAGGTTGTGGTTAACAACCGCCCTTCAGGTGGCTCTATCTCTGGGGATAATCCTGTGTGTGAAAACTCTGAAGATATTCTTTATGAATTTAGTGGCCCAGCTACTTCTACTTATGAGTGGACAGTTCCTTCTGGGTCTTCGATTGGATCTGGAAATGGAACAAACGCTATCAATGTAAACTTTGGCAGCAACAGTGGATCTATTTCTGTATTGGAAACCAATGAGCATGGTTGTGTCGCTTTAGAATCTGTAAGCATGAGTGTTACCGTTAATAGGGCTCCTACAGCTACTTTAAGTGGTCCATCTAGGGTTTGCTATGGTTCTGAAATGGTTTATGAGATGAGAGGGGGACTGAATAATTCTACTTATGAATGGACTGTTGACGACTCGGAAACTTCAATTGAGTATACCATTGATAATAATGAACTTACAGTGGTCTTTTCTCCAATGAATGATAGAACGACTCAGGAGCTTTTACATATTGAGGCAATTGAAGTGACAGACAATGATTGTGCTACCCCGGTACCACAATCCACTACAGTAACTATAAGCCCTCAACCTAGCATTTATCTAGAGAATAGTTCTATGAATGCTTGTAGCAGAGATACAGTTCAGCTAGAGGTATTTGTAGAAGATGGTACTGGCTCAGGGGAGTATGGTTACAGATGGTCTTCTTCTCAGTTCTTTGAAGATCCGGCTGTAGGTTTCGTGAATAACGATACTTTAATAGCTAACCCTGAAGTTCACATCACTCGAGATATTACTTATTATGTTTGGGTGGTAGACTCTTTAGGTAGATGTGATGCTGTTGAATCCATCAGTATTAATATGGTTTCGCCAGAAATAAATATCCCATCATACCTGCACATGTGTAGAGATGAAGAAAGGGAACTCCCTGTAGTTGTAATTGGTGCGTCAGGCAACTTAGGATTTAGCTGGGCTTCGAACAATGAGGATAGCCATATAGGTTATATTCATGAACCAGATGATAGTATCCCAACATTTATTGCTGAGGAACCTGGGCGATTTTCTTATGTACTGACTGTTACGGACTTTAACTTTAATTGTGCGCTATCTGATACGATTGAAATCTATGTTACAGAGCCTCCTGTTGTGGAGCTTGAAAGTTCAGTGGATACGGTATGTGCAGGTACAAGGGCAGATATTATAGCAACTGCTTATGGTGACCATGCCCCAGACTTTAGATATTATTGGTATGAACATGAAGATATAAGGCTGTTTGACGACCCTACATTCCATAATAAGGTTCCTGTGACTCCTTCGGAAATAACATATTATACGGTAATAGCTGTTGATACCATGGGCTGTCGTGGTTCTGATACAACTGGTATTGTAGCTATGTCTGAACAGGACTTAGTTTTACCAAACCTATTTACTCCTAACGGTGATGGTTTGAACGATACTTATGTTATCAAAGATGCTCATGGTTATGATATGTTTGAGGGTGCGCGAATTGAAGTGTATAACAGGTGGGGTAAGCTAGTTTATGAATCTGAAGATTATGACAATAGCTGGGATGGTGAGAACCTTTCTGATGGTGTGTATTACTATAACTTAAAGCCTTCCTGTGGTGAGAAGACCTTCAAAGGGTGGGTGCAGTTGATGCGATGATTGATATAATTTGATATAACCAATAAAAAAAGCCTCTACAAAAGAGGCTTTTTTTATATACTATTAAAAGTTATGGGTTAAGCACAAGGTATGCCTTGTGGCTACACACACTTGTGACTTTTACAGCAATTAAAATTAGTTTTCTGCCCAAGATTAGAGGTGTGTTAGGTATTGCTTTAGCACTAGGGGTATTAATGTACTGCAACTTAAATCATAGGGCGGACTGCTAAAGTTTTTTGAAGTAGAAATAAGGCCTAAAAAGATAAAAACTCTTCTACCTGCCTGCTTAACATATTTAAATAATGTTCCTTGTTCTTTTCTTTATACAGAACATTGCTCACATCAGGAATCTTTATTTTTTTGGCTAATACATGTACTCCTAGATAATTCAGGATGTCGGTAAAATGACTTAACGCAATAGTTCCTGCCGACATACCTGTAGAAATGCCTACCAGGGCGCATTTTTTATTTTTTAAAGGAGAAGGGTAGCTGAATCCATCTATAAATGCTTTCAGTATTCCTGGGAAGGATCCATTGTATTCAGGAATGATAAAAACTATTTTTTTTGCCTTAAACAAGCTTAATGTAAGGTCATTAAACAATGGATTTGAACCTGATCGCTCATACAGGGCTGTAAAGGCAAAGTCTTCAGGGAGTTTTTCGAGAGAAATGATTTCTGACTCAATACCTTTTTCTTTTAATAAGTTTTTGTAAATAACCGCTACTTCAAAGGAGTTGCTATTTTTTCTGTTTGTACCGGATATGATCGCTACCATATCTTTATGTTTATTTATTACGTTAATTGATATGGATTGTCAATATATTTAAGTGAGTTTGATTATCACGACATCATATTATGCATCCAAAATGTAAAATTAAAAAATGAAGGCATTATAAGTTAATTTAATTTAGAATATTACTTTTGAATATGCGTATTCTTTTACACTTGTTTCCCTGGGGTATTGTTATTTTGATGGGGGTATATATTTATGGGAGTGGTCAAAAGCATCAAAATGATAAAGAAGAAAGAGAGGTTGTCTCTCATGATGTACTTGTGGAGAAAATTTCTTCTCTTGGTAAACTAGAACTTATCAAATATAACCTGAAGGATATAGTTGAACATAAGGTTATAAAGCAATGGTTGCCGGATCCAAAAGTAGTTCTTATAGCTAGTGGAGAAATCGTAGGTTGTGTCAACTTGGCAATGGTAGATTCTAGCAGTATTAGAATAATGCCTGATGCCATATACGTTCAGTTGCCTGAACCTGAAATTTGCTATTTGAAATTGGATCATCAACGTTCGAGGGTTTATCATATGGAGTACCATTATTTTGAACAAGCCAAATTGATTGACAAGGCTTACCGACAGGCTGAAAAGCAAATGGCTAAAAGCGCCCAAGAATTGGATGTTGTTGGACAGACAAAAGCACACGCTAAAGTGATGCTTAAATCTTTCTTGGAAAATTTTACTGATAAAAAAGTTTATTTGAATTTTGAGTCAGATGAACTTTAAATCTTTCTTTAAGTTTAGGTAATTATGAAAAATGTCCCTGTTTTTGTATTCGTGTTGTTAATTGCTACTGCTTGCTTAAGAAACCAAGCATTATCTCATGATGAAGTGAAAGAAGTTATTATAGATAAAAATTTTGACAGCCGGAAGGCAGACGCTGATGTAAAGGTGTTAACGGCCACTGTCGAGGGAGATGTTCTTTCTGTTGAGTTAGAATGTGATGGATGTGGCGCAGGGGCTGCCTTTGACATGGTTAACGATGGCAAATACATGAAGTCCCTTCCTCCTGGGACTTATTTATATCCGGTAAAGACCTCCGATGGCAGAAAGTCAGAAACTGGTTCAGGTGTTTATAAATATGATATTTCTTCACTGCAGTACCATAACACCAATAGCATTTTTCTTCTTATCAAGGGATACGACGATCGCATAATGTATAAGTATTAATTTCTTATAATGGATTGGGTTTACAAGATTTTAGATTTTTTAGGGGATTTAATAAATAAAGAGCTTTTTACCATTGGTGTAAGCAGCATTACAGTAGGCTCTATATTGTATTTTTTCTTTTCTCTCGTTATCCTCTTTTTTCTTGCAGAGAGATTGCGGATGGTAATGATTTTTAGGGTTTTCCCTCGTTATAAAATAAGCTCCGGGGTTAGCCAAGCTATTGCCACTATAGTCAAATACTCTATTTTGACTGTAGGTTTTATTGTAATCATTCATTCTATAGGAATAGATATGAGTGCTTTGGGCATTATTGCTGGTGCTTTAGGTGTGGGTATTGGTTTTGGCCTTCAAAATATTACAAATAACTTTATTTCCGGTATCATTATCCTTTTTGAAAGGCCAATAAAAATAGGGGACAGAATAGAAGTTGGGGCTATTGTTGGCAATGTTGTGTCTATTGCTGCCAGGGCTACCACTGTTATAACTAATGACAATATAGCAGTTATCATTCCCAACTCTGAGTTTATTGCTTCTAAAGTCATAAACTGGAGCCATAGCGACCAGAAAACTAGGTTTAATTTTCCTGTTGGAGTGCATTATAAGGAAGATCCAGAAAAAGTCCGTCGTGTGTTGCTTGAGGTGGCTCATGAAAACTCTGGTGTACTCCAAAGTCCAGCGCCCGATGTCTTGTTTGATAAGTTCAATGATAGCTCTTTGGACTTTACTTTAAGGGTTTGGACAAGCATGTATGTGCAAAGTCCTAGTGTGCTTAAAAGTAACCTCTATTATGCAATAGCCAAAAAGTTTAAAGAACACCAAATTGAAATACCATACCCTCAAAGAGACCTGCATATAAAAAGTGGGCTCGAGAGGTTCGAAAGGACAGAAAAATTTAATTAAACCTGAAATACCCAAAAGAGCTTTTTATTAGGTAGCAAAATAGTCAAACCAGTCGCTTTGCTCGCATTTGTGTCTTAACCATAACGCTGCTATGTTTTGCGACCCCCAAGTGCTGATTTGTTGTTGCTTTGCTTCGCCTCAATACTTTTTTTTGAAGTACTTTAATGCGTCTTCATGTAAGGCCATGCGTATCTTGAACACTTGTGAGTTTTCAGCAGGCCCTATAATATAGTTTTGGATAAAAAAAAGAGGGTTGGTTTTCCCTCTTTTTTGTTTCGATGATTCCGTATATGGCAAAAGCACAACGTGCCAGCCACTAAAACTTAACCGCAACAGTTAATGGCTGACTATGCTTCAACCATTTAACGCTGTTTGTTATGTTTTACTTTTTACCTGCTTGAGATAACATGTTGGCTGCCATTATAAAGTATGCATTGTTAGGAATGTGGTACTCATTTGGCCACCACGCATAAGTCCAACCTCTTGCGTCAGTGTCAATGGCTGGGTAGTCTTTTGGAAGATAATAGCCTATGACAAAATTTTCAGCACCTTCATCTCCAAGAAACAACAGGTCTCCTGTTCCAGCTTTAATACCATTTAGCACCCCACCTGGCACAATTCCGTCTTCATGTCCTGGGATAGAGGTGTACCTGTGGTGGTAAGCGCCAGGGCCAAAGCCTACACCTGCCATCATGGAAACGTCTGCTGGGTTATAACCTAATATCCAGTTAAAGTTATGTACGGCCGTTTCACGATATTTTTCGTCTCCTGTTAGTGAATAGGTAAAAGCCAGTGCCCAAGCATTATATCCAGCAGTTTTATTTTCCATTATAAGCGAGAACTCGTTGTTTTCATATTTGCCAGTATGGCCAAAAGCGCTTTTCTCTGCATGTGTTACATAAAAATTGCTGTAATTAATAAATGCTTCTTCTATAGATTTTTTTAAACGATCATTTTCTGTAAAATGGTAATAATCATAAAGCGCTGTAAGGTACATGTCTGGCCAATAAGCTTTAGATTCTTGGTCATAGTCAGAATAGAAAATGCCCTCTGGCGATTGTGCTTTTAGTATAGCCTCTGCACGCTTTTCTGCATCTTTTTCATATTTTTCATCTTCTTCAAAGGCAAGTAGTGACAAGTTTGCAGAAAGTAAAGCAGATTGGATGCTTAGGTAATCCTGTTTGTCTTGCTCATATTCTTTGGTATTATAATCAACAGCTATAGCTCTGTCATATACTTTTTTTGTCAGGTTCAATGAAGAATCAGCTAGTTCTGGATAATGCTGTTTTAAGTGTATTGCACTTTTTAATACAGCAGCGCCTATTTTTATACCACTTGAGATGCTGGCAGGGTCGCCATTTCCTACATTGAAATTTACCCCAACTCTTTGTTCTTCTAGTTCAGGTACACCTGCCCATAACCAAGGCTTGTCTTCTTTCGAAATAATGGAATAAAAGGTACCATCATCTTTTTGCACCTTACATAGAAACGATAATTCCCATGCTAACTCATCAAGAATTTCACGTCCTTTTTTGTTTTCTTCTTTGTGGTGGTATTGTTCTTCATAAAGCATGCTGAGCGCCACAAGTGGGGGTGGGGTATAGGTTGGCCACTTATTATAATCGCCAGCATCGTGCCAGCCGCCAGTTACGCACTTTTCTTCGCTTTCTAGTTTTGCATCATTTAAATGGCATGCTTCATACCAGCCTTCTACTTCTACTCCGCACTTTTGATAAGCAAACCAATCCGCAGCTTTTTCAGCTAATTCGGCATACAAGTTTTCTTTAATTGGAAAATAGTAGCTGTCAGTAGTTTCGTAAGTTTCATTGAGCCTTAGTCTTAGTTTGTAAAGGCCAGGCGTCTTGAAGTCTGAGAAATCTGCTATAAGATTGTTTCCGCCCCAGATGTGGTTTCCTGCTTTTTTCAGCTCTCCTGTATATACTATAGGTTCTGCAGGTGGTTGGGAGTTTCTTTGTACATCTATAATTTCAAATTTCCCCGTGTACTCTTCATTGTTAGTCCAGATAACTGCTTTTTTAGACGCCCAAGGCTCATACCCTCCATGTGCAAGAATTGGTTTAATGGTTTTTTGAGCGATAATCTGATCAACAGAAAGGTCAGACCAACTTTCGGTTTGTGCTTTTATCCAACGTAACGTTAAGGGTTCAGTGCCCTTTAAGATCTTTTCGAGATCGGCGTCTACATCTCGGGTTTTCTCTTGCTTTTCAGGTGCATTACATGAAAATGCCATGCAGACTAAAGTAGCAAAAACAAATAGGTTCTTCATATGTTATTATTTCTTTTTCTCTTCAAAAATATTGAATTATCAGGAGGGAGCGAAATTTATTGTGTTTTTTACACTATTAAGATTTTTTGACCGTAGATTTTGTGGCCAGCATTTAGTTACTAATGCTTATTTCAATTGTATTTATATGCATTAAGCTTTTTTAGCAGATAATTTATCTTTAAAAATTGCCTGCATTTTAATATATTTAGGATTTAAAATATATAAAATATGATTAATCGAATTTACTGTTTACTTCTTCTGACCATGATCTTTTGTGTAGAGACTGCTATGGGGCAGGTTAGCGAAGGTGGTGAACCTTTAAGCTTTAGCGATAGATTGAAAGTAACTAACAAAGTTCCCTATGTCACTATGCCTGCTTTTGACATAGAGGCTGTACAGGAAGAAGCTAAGAAAAACAGTAAAGGGAAATATCATCAATTTGGCCATTCTTTGGAGCTTAATAAGGGTTTGGACGAGATTGGTCTTTGGGAAGATATTGGAAATGGCGATCGGATATGGAGGGTTGGGATACGTTCTGAACAGGCTTTCGCTATTAATTTGGTATTTAGTAGGTACAAACTGCCTGAAGGCGGAAAGCTTTTTATATACGACGCTAGCCGGTCTGAAGTGCTAGGTGCTTTTACTTCTAAAAATAACCAGCCTGATGGTATGTTGGGTACCATGCCTGTAAATGGTTCGGAAGTGGTAATTGAATATTTTGAACCTGCAGAAAGTGCTGGACAGGGTGAGCTGGTCATTGGTGAGGTTGTGCATGCCTTCGAGGATATCATGCCTATCATGAAATCATATGGGCTTGGACAGTCTGGCGATTGCAATATGGACGTAAATTGTCCGGATGGTGAAGAGTGGGAGAAGCAGAAGAGGTCTGTAGCCTTAATTGTAACCGGTAGTGGCTTTTGTAGTGGCGCACTTGTTAACAATACCGCTCAGGATAAAAAACCATTGGTCCTTACAGCCAATGATTGTATGATTGGCAGTAGCTCTGTTTCTGGGTGGGTTTTTGCTTTTAATTTTGAAAGTGCAGAGTGTGATGGTAACGATAGCCCGGTTGCCCAGTCAATATCAGGGGCAGAGCTAAGGGCAAATTTTGCTTATTCTGGATTCGCCTTATTGGAAATGCATTCCGCACCTCCGGAAGATTATAACACTTACTACTCCGGGTGGTCACGTGCCTCTTCTTTGGCTACCAGTACAGCCAGTATTCATCACCCTCAGGGAGATGTGAAAAAAATATCTTTTGACGACAACTCTGTTTATGACTCAGATGAGAATGAATGGCGAGTGCAGTGGGACAGAAATACAGTTACTGAAACAGGGTCTCTTGGCGCTCCCCTTTTTGATCAGAATCAACGTATCATAGGTCAATTGAGAAGGGGACATTCTAGCTGTGACAATCAAGACGGCTATGAGTTTTTTGGAAAGTTTAACAGGTCCTGGGAAGGGGGCGGTACTGATAACTCAAGGTTGAAAAATTGGCTTGACCCTGTTGGTGCGGATCCTGAGTACTTAGACGGGCTGGATGCTTCAGGAGAGCCTGAGTGGAATTATTGTGTTTCGGAGGCTGCTGAAGAGGATGGTGCTCGCATTGATTTGGTGGTGGTAGGAGAAGATAGTTTAGCATCGGAAGACCCTGTATGTAGAAAATATTCTGATTTTACTGATACCAAACTGTCTATTGTTCCAGATGAAGAACTGAACCTAAATGTTGTCACGGCTTCTTGCGATGATGATCGGGCAAGAAAGGTTAAAGTATGGGTTGATTGGAGCCGGGATTTCGACTTTGATGATGAAGGGGAGCTGGTAGCGGAATCAGAAGAGACAGATGGCGGCTCTCCTCTTGCTTTATCTTTTACAGTACCTGAAGATGTTGAGGAGGGGGCTGTATTCCGTATGAGGGTAGTTACATGGGAATCTGAACTGGATGAAGATGTTTCTCCTTGTGATATTTATCAAAGAGGTGAAACACAAGACTTTTCATTGGAAGTTTTATACGAAGGTGATGTGCCTGTAATCTCTGATTTTTCTCCTTCAAGTGGGGCACCTGGAGATGAAGTAACTATTACTGGTGAATTTAGGGCTATTCAAGAGGTGCTTTTTGGTGATATTCCCGCTTCTTTTACTGTTGTTTCCGAATCGGAATTGTTGGCTACGGTTCCTAGTGGATTTGAAGGAGGCCATATTGCCATAAAGAATCCCGCTGGAACTGTATTGTCTGATGATATTTTTTCTTTTGAGCCTGCTTACTGTACCTCTATGGCTACTACTTCTAATGGCGCAATAATTACCCATGTGGAATTTGGAGATATTAGTGAGGCTTTGTCGAGCTCCTGTAGACGTTATTCTAACAATACGCATCTTGTCAACGAAATGGAATATGGAGCGTCTCAAGAACTTTCGGTCTCAGTAGGGGCATGTGATGAACATTATAATAAAATGGTTAAAGTTTTTGTGGACTGGAATGGAGATGGTGATTTTGAAGATGAAGGCGAAGAACTGGGTGTTTCTCCCGTTTTTAGCCGTGAAGGTACTTTTGATTTGCTTGTAGAGGTGCCAAATCGTGCCGTAACAGCACGCCCTGTTAGAATGAGAATTATTTGCTGGGAGTCAAGTGGTATGTCTGATTTGGGGCCATGCGATTCTTATAACTGGGGTGAAACGCGTGACTATTCTATTCAAGTAAACGAATTTGAAGGGGACGTTCCTGTTATTTCTTCTTTTTCTCCAGAAAACGGTTTTCCTGGAGATGAAGTGACAATTTTAGGATCTTTTGAAATGGTTAATGGTGTCACTTTCAATGGAGTTGAAGCTGAATCGTATGAAGTAATTTCTTCTGAAGAAGTAAGAGCTATAGTTCCGAATGGAGATGTTTACGGTCCTATAGCAGTGCATAACCCAGCAGGCGCTGGAGAGTCTGACGTAGATTTTGCTGCTGGCGAAGCGCCTGTTATCGCTTCTTTCTCTCCAGAAGGCGGAACTGCTGGTACTCAGGTTACCATTGTTGGTTCTTTTGAATCAATTACCAGCGTTACTTTCAATGGTATTGAAGCCGCTTCTTTTACAGTTGTTTCTGATAGTGAAATTAGAGCTGTAGTGCCAGAAGGTGATACAGAAGGGACGATTTCTGTGGGTAACCCTGCAGGCACAAGTACTTCCGAAGGTGTTTTTTCCTTTGTGCCTAGTTATTGCACTTCAAGTCCTAATAGTAATAGTGGTGCTAGGATAGATAGTGTTACCATTGGCTCATTTACAAACCGGCTTGGCGACAATTGTAGGGGATATTCGGATTTTACAAACATGCCTAAAGAGACCTATAAAGGTAAAACTTTGCCAATCGAAGTTTCTGTAGGCGCTTGTAGGGAAAATTATACCAAACGGGTTCGGATTTTTGCAGACTGGGATGCTGATGGTTCTTTTGATGGCCCAGGGGAAATCGTTGCAACTTCTCCTCCTTATGAAGCGGAAGGTACCTTCAGCACATTTTTGACTATACCTGACCAAGCATCTACTTCCCGACCTGTGCGTCTTAGGGTTGTATGTTGGGAATCGGCGGGAGGAGGCCAAGTTGATCCATGTGGCTCTTACGCTTTTGGAGAAACACAAGACTATATTTTAGATGTCAAAGAGTATACAGGTGACGCTCCTGTTATCACTTCTATTTCCCCTGAGGCAGGAGAACCTGGTACGTTAGTGACACTGGAAGGTGAAAACTTTGAAGCCATCACTTCTATATCTTTCGGGGGGGCTGTTACACCGGTTTTTAACGTGGAGTCTGATTCCAGAATTACTGTAGAGGTTCCAACGGGTGCAAGTACGGGGCCTGTAATTGTTACCAACCCCGCTGGTAGTGGCGAATCTTCAGTCTTTCGAATTGAAAATTATTGTGTCAGCCAGGCCTCATCTTCTATCGATACCAAAATAGACCGAGTGCTGTTTGGTACTATTGACAACGAGTCTGGCGATTGTCCGGTATACACAGACTTTACAGACCATGTAGCTAATGTTTATCCTGGGCAGGTTTTACATCTTCAGGTGTTGGTAAATTCTTGTGGAAGTCTGGAAAATCATGCACTAAAAGCTTATATAGATTTTGACCAAAATCATGAGTTTGATGAGGTCGCAGAGCTTGTGGCATCAGGGCAGTCAAATCAGGATATATACAATTTAGAAGTAACAATACCTGAAGACTTGGATGTTACAGGAACTGCTCGTATGCGTCTGGTATGTGTAGAAGGGGCAGAATTGGCTTCTGTTAGTGCTTGTGGCGAGTATAACTGGGGAGAAACAGAAGACTATTCTGTAAATATCGTTTCTTCATCAGAAGATTTCCCTCAAATTGAATCGGTGTCTCCTGAAAGTATTGCATCTGGTACTAGTGTTGTGATATCGGGCAGTAACTTTGAAAATGTATCTACCGTTTATTTTGGAGGGGTGGCTGTTGAAATAGAGAGCCAGACTTCTTCATCCTTATCTGTTACTGCTCCCCAGAATGTAACTGCACCTATAACCGTGGTCAATGATATGGGCTCTGACTCTTACGATGATTTTACTATAGAAGAATATTGTATGTCTGAAGCTATTCAGGATGATTATTCTATTGTTTCTGTTTTCCGCTTTGACGATATGGAGTACTTTTCTTTAGGAGAATGTAAATCTTACCAAAGCTTTGTAGAAGATGAGCCTATAAAAGTGCGACAGGGCGATGATGTATATACTTATATTGCACTGGGTTCATGTGGGGCTGAAAGGAACAGCATGGCTAAAGTATATATAGATTGGAATGGCGACCAAGTATTTACGGAAGATGAAGAAGCGGCTTTTACGGGTACTATGTCTACTGACGACTTCTTTGAAGGTTCAATAGAAGTGCCGGAAGATGCTGTACTCGGTGAAACAAAAATGAGGATTGTCTGTGTCAAAACTGATAACCCAGATGTAATTCAGCCGTGTGGCCGTTATCCTCACGGGGAAACACAAGACTATACTATTTCTATTGACGAGATTATGTCTGCTAATAGACAAATCAGCAATAATGTATCTGTTACTTCTTACCCTAACCCTTTTAATGATATTACTAATTTTAAAATAGCCACTCCTAAAGGGCAGCACTTAAAACTGGAAATACATAATGTTTTAGGAGAATTGGTATCTGTAGTATTTGACCAGCAACTGGGCAGCGGTGAGCACTTATATAAGTTTAATGGCAACTCTTTGCCTGCCGGTACTTACATTTATAAACTAACTGGCGAAGATGTGGATTATGTTGGGAAAATCGTTAAGTATTAATGCTTAACGTTGATATGGAAATTATTGGGTTCTAAAGGTGAACAAAAAACTCTTAAGAAGTTTATATACAGGACAAAATTTACTGTTGCCTTTACGTTCTTTAAATAATTTCCATATCTTTAAAATGATATTATCCCAATTATTCCATGAAGAATAAGCTTTATGTCGTTTGCTTTGTTTTTAGCACAATTTTTTTTCTAGGTACCAAATCTTTTGGTCAAATAAGTGAAGGTGGCGAGCCCTATAGCCTTAGGAATAGTTTTGCCCGAAAGTCATCAAATGTACCGGTTATAAACATGCCGAAATTTGATGTTGAAAAGGTGAAAGCTGAGGCAAGAAAACTCGGCAAAGGCAAATATTATCAATTTGGGCATTCGCTGAAATTGGAGAAGGGGCTGGAAGATGCAGGAGAATGGACTTCCTTACCCAATGGAGATCGGTTGTGGAGGTTAGGTATACGCTCCGAAGGAGCCTTTTCTATTAACTTGATCCTTAGTAAATATAAACTTCCTGAGGGAGCCTCTCTATTTATCTATAATGCCGACAGGTCTGAGGTGCTTGGCGCATTTTCCAGTAGAATAAATCAAGATGATGGTAAGTTAGGCATTATGCCTGTGAGTGGGGAAGAGATATATCTTGAATACTATGAACCTGCCAATGTAGCAGGCAAAGGACAGTTAGTTGTAGGGCAGGTAATTCATGCTTTTGAAGATGTTTTTACAAAGATGAAATCTTTTGGAGGGTTTGGGGATTCGGGTGATTGTAACATGAATGTTAATTGTCCTGATGGTGCCGATTGGGAAAAAGAAAAGAGGGCTGTTTCTTTAGTTCTGGCTGGTGGTGGTTTATGCAGTGGTGCCTTGATCAACAATACAGCCAATGATGGTACGCCCTATATATTGACAGCAGACCACTGTTTGGTTTCTGGTGGAGATGTGTCCACTTGGGTATTTGCTTTTAATTATGAAAGTCCTGATTGTAGCGATCAGGATGGACCTTCAAATTATACCGTTTCTGGTGCTAGTCTAAAAGCTAGAGACGAGGTGTCAGATTTTCTGCTTTTAGAAATGAACTCCAAGGCGCCGGAACATTATAATGTGTTTTATGCTGGCTGGTCTAGAGAAAAGACTGCTCCTTCCAGTACGGTAAGCATTCACCACCCTTCTGGAGATATTAAAAAGATTTCATTCGATGACTCTCCTGCAGATGGAGAACATCTTGGATATCCTGATATGTGGGAGGTACAATGGGACAGAAATACTACTACAGAAGCTGGTTCCTCAGGAGCCCCTCTTTTTGATGAAAACCACCGAATTATTGGTCAGCTTTATGGTGGTACGGCCTCTTGTTCCCGTGCCGATGGAGTGGACTATTATGGAAAGTTTTACGTTTCCTGGAATGGTGGCGGAATCACATATCGTCGTTTGATGGATTGGTTAGACCCTGTTAATAGCGGAGCAATGTTCCATGATGGGATGGAAGCTAACGAACGTCAACAATATTGTGTGTCTGAGGCTAGCAATGAACAGAATTCTCTTATTCAAAGGGTGACAATAGGTGGTAGTTTGGATACTTCTTTTTCCGAGAACTGTAGGACATATACGGATAATTCCAGCTTGGTAAATGAAGTATATGAGTCTTTTGAACTGGGGGTTTATACTGGAACATGTGGTTTAAGCAATAGCCAAAAAATTAAAGTCTATGTCGACTGGAATAACAATTTTGATTTTGGGGATGAAGGCGAGCTAGTTGTTGAAACAGGGGAGTTGTCGTCTGGCAGCGATTTTTCTTCTATGATTGATGTCCCCGAGCATGCTGTTCCTAATAGCCGGGTTCGAATGAGGGTAATTGTTTGGGAACACGCGCACGACACGGATGTCAGTGCTTGCGGCAATTATAGCTACGGGGAGACGCAAGATTATACTTTGCGAATAGGTTCAGGGCCTGTAGATGCTGTGCCAGAAATTACTTCTGTTTCACCTGCTATGGGTGTAAGGGGGAGTAAGGTGACAATAGAAGGCGTTTTTAATGGTATTACTTCGGTGACCTTTAATGGAAACGAAGCGTACTTCAATGTTTTGTCAGAAAATACAATTGAGGCAACTATTCCTTATAACGACCCGATAGGTACGTTGGCTGTAACAAACGCTGCGGGAACTGCCGAGTATGAGCATATTTTTTATGCTATTCACCCATACTGTAACTCAAGGGCAATATCTGATGAAGATGCGATTATTAACAGTGTTAAATTTGGGGATATAAATACCTCTTTAAATAACAACTGTAGGACTTACTCTGATTTTTATGATGAGTTCGCCGAAGTTTACCATGGACAAGAAATAGAATTAGAGGTTGGTTTAGCTAGTTGTCAAAATGATTATTCTAGAAGGGTAAAGGTTTATATCGATTGGAATGGAGACGGTGTTTATAATGATCACGATGAATTAGTCAGTACATCTCCAAACCTGTCTCATTTTCAAACAACCTATACAACGACGGTAAGAGTCCCTAATGCCACTGCAAAAGTTTTAGGTATGCGAATTATTTGCTGGGAGACGGAGTATGTGTCAGGTGAAGTTGCAGCTTGTGGGTATTATCCCTATGGAGAAACACACGACTATGTGTTAATCAATAAGGAGCCAGCTATTGTAGGAAACCGGGAGAAGAAAGTGGTGGTCAAAAATGCTAATATATTTAACTATCCGAACCCATTCAATGGTCATACAACCTTTAAGGTCAGTTTAGAAGAGCCTCAGCATGTACGTTTGGAAGTACTCAATATGCTTGGGCAGATAGTTGGTGTAGTTGCTGATCAAACGGTAAGTGCAGGGGAGCATGAATTTGAATTCAACAGCCCAGGGCTACAAACTGGCACTTATTTATATCGCTTGTCGGGGGAGGGGATCAATATTACTAAAAAAATGATCTGTTATTAATTAGGGCGTTCTGACAAGCGCCCAAAAGTACTGATTATTGCTATTTTGCTCCTCAATACGAAATCTATCGCATAATTCAGGTTAAAAGAAAAAAGCCGACGGTTTTAGTAAACTATCGGCTTTTTTTATATGTCTTGTTCAATGTTGAACAAACTACTGCAAGGGGATCTTTAACAAAGCTCCCTGTTTAACGCAAGGCTTACAAGTTCTCAGAAGAAGCTTTTGCTTTTATATACTCCCTGTTCAACCTAGCAATATTATCTTGAGAGATTAGCTTAGGGCATTCTACAGAGCACGCGCCAGTATTGGTGCAAGAGCCAAAGCCTTCTTCGTTCATTTGCTCTACCATTCTCTCTACACGGGTTTTTCTTTCTACTTTACCTTGAGGGAGTAGGGCCAATTGAGATACTTTGGCAGAAACAAACAACATGGCAGAGGCATTTTTACAGGCAGCCACACAAGCACCACACCCTATACAGGTAGCAGCGTCAAAAGCTTTGTCGGCATCTTGCTTAGGAATAGGAATGGCATTGGCATCAGGTACGCCTCCGGTATTTACCGAAACATAACCACCAGCTGACATTATCCTGTCAAAGGCTCCTCTGTCCACAACCAAGTCCTTGATGACCGGAAATGCTGCAGCTCTCCACGGCTCAATAACTATGGTGTCTCCATCTTTAAAACTTCTCATGTGGAGCTGGCAAGTGGTTACACCAGATTTAGGGCCGTGGGCTCTTCCGTTAATATACATACTACAGGTACCGCAGATACCTTCACGACAGTCGTGGTCAAAGGCAATAGGCTCATCGCCTGATTTTATAATGCTCTCATTTACCACATCTATCATTTCTAGAAAAGACATGTCTGGGGATATATCTGTAGCTTTATAAGTAACAAGTTTGCCTTCAGATTTAGCATCTTTCTGACGCCAAACTTTTAGGGTTAAATTCATATTTCCGGCCATGGTATTAAGATCTAATGAATTATTGAAAGATTTAATTTAATAGACTCTAGCTTATTTATAGCTTCTTTGAGTCAGTTTTACATTTTCGAATTTCAGTTCTTCTTTATGAAGCTCATGCTGTGCACCTTCTCCTTTATGCTCCCATGCTGCTACATAGGCATAATTTTCGTCATCACGTCTTGCTTCATTTTCTTCAGTCTGATATTCTTCTCTAAAGTGGCCACCGCATGATTCATTTCTGTTCAATGCATCATCCACCATTAGTTCTCCAAGCTCCAAGAAGTCTGCTACTCTGTTAGCTTTTTCAAGGTTTTGGTTAAGTTCGCCTTCAGCACCTGTTACTTTTACATTTTTCCAGAAGTCTTCACGCAACTCCTTTATCATGGTTTTAGCTTTCTTAAGCCCTTCTGCATTTCTGGCCATTCCGCAGTAGTCCCACATAATATGGCCAAGCTCACGATGATATTCGGTAACGGTTTTGGTACCTTGTATAGAAAGTAGTTTTTTTATTCTATCTGTAACTTCTTTTTCAGCTGCTTTGAAAGCAGGGTCTTTAGCATCTACAGGCTTTGGCCCTATAGTCGCCAAATAATCACCAAGTGTATATGGAATTACAAAATACCCATCGGCAAGTCCTTGCATAAGAGCACTGGCTCCAAGACGGTTTGCGCCATGGTCTGAGAAGTTTGCTTCTCCTAGTGCATATAAGCCAGGAATGGTTGTCATTAAGTTGTAATCTACCCAAAGACCACCCATTGTATAGTGTACTGCCGGATATATTCTCATTGGGGATTTATAAGGGTTTTCTCCGGTAATCTGCTCGTACATGTCAAACAAGTTACCATACTTGGCCCTTACTGCATCTTCGCCCATTCTGTTTATTGCGTCAGAAAAGTCGAGGTATACTGCTAAGCCAGAAGTTCCTACACCTTTACCTGCATCACACTGCTCCTTGGCATTTCTTGAAGCCACATCCCTTGGTACTAGGTTACCAAAAGAAGGGTATTTTCTTTCTAGGTAATAATCTCTTTCATTTTCAGGGATATCCTGAGGCTTTCTCTTGTCTCCTTTGGCTTTAGGCACCCAAACACGACCGTCATTTCTTAAACTCTCACTCATCAGTGTTAGTTTTGACTGATGGTCGCCTGTAACAGGAATACAAGTAGGGTGAATTTGTGTATAACAAGGATTGGCAAAATAAGCACCTTTTTTATGCGCTCTCCATGCTGCTGTTGCATTTGATCCTTGTGCATTGGTAGAAAGGTAGAAAACATTTCCATAACCACCTGTACATAGAAGCACGGCATGGCCAGCATGTGTAGTAATTTCACCAGTTACAAGATCTCTGGCAACAATTCCCCTTGCATGTCCATCTATGGTAATGACGTCAAGCATTTCAGTTCTTGGATACATCTTTACTTTTCCAAGCCCTACTTGCCTCGAAAGTGCACTATATGCACCTAGTAGCAACTGCTGACCGGTTTGGCCTCTTGCGTAGAAAGTTCTAGATACCTGAGCACCACCAAATGAGCGGTTGTCCAAATACCCTCCGTATTCTCTAGCAAAAGGAACACCTTGTGCTACACATTGGTCTATAATGTTGACACTGACTTCTGCCAGTCTGTGTACATTGCCTTCACGAGCCCTGTAGTCTCCACCTTTGATCGTGTCATAAAACAATCTGAAAATACTGTCACCATCGTTTTGGTAGTTTTTGGCAGCATTGATACCCCCTTGAGCAGCAATACTGTGTGCTCTTCTAGGGCTATCTTGGTAACAAAATGCCTTTACATTGTAGCCAAGTTCTGCAAGGGTTGCGGCGGCAGATGCACCTGCAAGACCAGTACCTACTACAATAATATCGTATTTTCTTTTATTGGCTGGGTTTACCAGCTTCAGGTTAAATTTATGTTTGGTCCACTTTTCTGCTAGCGGCCCATCAGGTATTTTTGATTCTAATTTCATAATTGTAATGTCTCAGCTTTCAAACTTTAATTTTTTATAAATCCGTCAGGATCATTGTTGGGCAAAATACATGTAAACAGGTATGAATGCAAAAAGCAGAGGTACTATGATTGCAAAGCCATACCCTATTAACCTGATTGCCGGAAAATATTTCGGATGTCTTAATCCTAAAGTTTGAAAAGCACTGGAAAAACCATGTACAAGGTGAAATGCCAATAGGATCATTGCAAATACATAGAATAAAACATATAAGCCACTAGAAAAGGCTATAACTGCTTCATCATACATATTGTCAGCTCTAGGCTCAAACCATCCAGCTTTGTGTGGTATGAAAAAAGTTCTTAAGTGAAGGATCAAAAAGATTAAGATGATACTGCCTGTAAGCCCCATGTTTCTTGAAAACCATGAGCTGTTAGCAGAAGCATTGTTGTGGGCATATGCCGTCGGACGGGCTTTTTTGTTGCTGGATGTTAAGAAGGCAGCAAACACAATGTGAAAAATAAAGCCAAATGCCAAAACAATTTCCATTAGCTTTATGATTGGGTTTTCCTTCATGAAATGTGCGTAAGCGTTAAATGCTACGCCACCGTCATCTCTAATGAGCAGGAAATTACCAGATAAATGGACTATTAAAAAACTTATAAGGAAGATGCCGGTTAATGACATTATTAGCTTCCTTCCTATACTGCCTGAGAAGGCTCTTGCAAACCAGTTCATTCTGTCAATATTTAGTAATGGTTTTCGTTTATTTTATATATTGCCCAAATTTAACCCCCAATCCGGTCAAAAGCAATTATTTTTACAGGTGGGTAAGTTATTTACGGCTAACACCATTTTAAAACATTTATCAGGATATTTCTGTATACTTACATTATATAAATAAGTAATGAACGCTCAGATTAAATACTTACTTGCTTTGTTGTTGCTTATAGGCGCTTCTACAGCCTTGCATGCCAGTCATATAAGGGCAGGTGAAATTACGGCCCAGCGGGTTTCGGAGAATAGTTTGACCTTTAGATTTACACTTACCTTATACCTTAAAATATCTTCTGGAATCGATCAAAGGACTGCCGATTTTGACTTTGGGGATGGGACTACCAGAACTGTTAATGTAAGGTCTACTGTCAATATAGGTAACGATACGGAAAGAAGAACTTATGTTGTTGAGCATACTTATGGTGCGGCTGGAAATTATCGTGTAAGTTTTGTTGAAATTTACAGAAATGCTGGTATCCGCAATATTTCTAATTCTGAAAGAGTAGAGCTTTACCTGCAGACAGCCATTAGTATTAACCCTTTTATGGGCGTAAACAATACACCGGTTTTATTGAACCCTCCTATAGACCGTGCAGTGGTAGGCGAAACCTTTATTCATAACCCCGGTGCGTTCGATATTGACGGCGATAGCATTTCTTATCGTATGACCATACCTCGCATGGGGCCTGGCGTAAATGCCCCTGGTTATCGCGATCCTAACGATCCTGCTTTTGGTGGCGGCAGCTTGAACTTAGACCCTGTAACAGGTGATTTAGTGTGGGACGCCCCTGCAGAACCTGGTATTTATAATGTGGCTTTTTTGATTGAAGAGTGGAGGGACGGGCAACGGATCAGTCATATCGTGCGGGATATGCAAATAGAAGTAATTAATAATAGAAATAGAAAACCTGAACTGGTTATTCCTGAAGATACTTGTTTGGTTGCTGGAAAAAAACTTGAAAGGGTAATTGAAGCAGATGACCCCGATGGACATAGAATAAACCTTAGTTCTGTAAGCGGTATATATTTACAAGATTTTTCAGACAGGGCATCGTTTTCTGCTTCAGGTTCTCAGCTCCCTATTGCCACAGGAGATTTTGAGTGGCAAACTACCTGCGGGCATGTCCGCAAAGAACCTTATCATGTATTGTTTAAGGCTGAAGATATACCTGGTGGCAATAGTGTAAGGCTTGTGGATATGAAAACTTGGCAAATTTTTGTCTATGGCCCTGAACCTACTGGTTTGAAAACTACTCCTGAAGGTAGGGAAATGCTCCTAGAATGGGATGATTACTCCTGCCCTGATGCGAGGGCAATGGCTATTTATAGGAAAGAGTGCGACCCAGGTGTTGAGTTGGAACCGTGCGACGACTATTCTTTGGAAAATAATGGATTTAGGATGGTAGGGCGTGTGCCTATTGGAACAACCTCATGGACTGATACTAATAGGGGAGAAGGGTTGAACAAGGGTTCTGAGTACTGTTATGTAATTGTTGCAGAGTTTCCAGATCCTGGTGCTGGGCGGAGTTTCCCTTCAGAAGAAGTATGTGGTGGCTTGATTCCTGATGAGCCTTTGTTTTCAAATGTATCGGTAAATTTGACAGATAGCCTTGCTGGTGAAATTACGGTCAGGTGGATGAAACCTCCTGCTCTTACAGGAGAACCCGCATTTGAATATAGGCTTTATAGAACTGAAGGAATAGACGGGCAAGAATATACCCATATTCATACGGCAAACGATATCGATGACACCACCTTTGTAGATGTGGTGGACAATGCTACTATGGCTTATAGTTACCGGGTAGATTTTTATCATAACGGTGGGGAATACCTAGGGCGGTCTGAACGGGCTTCGTCAGTGTGGTTGCAAGGGGCGCCAGGAGATGAAAGGGCTATACTTAGTTGGGAATATGATGTGCCTTGGAATACTTCTGGTTTTTATCACAGAATATACCGGAGTGTAAATGGTGAATCGTTTAGTTTGCATGATAGTTTAATGCATGCAGGAGACGCTGGAAGCTATGTTGATGTTGGTCTGCAAAACGATGATACGGTTTGTTATTATGTTGAAACTGTGGGTGAATATTGCCGAGAAATCTTTACAGATATTTATTACAATACCTCGCAGGAGGTATGTATTATACCTCGTGACTCAATAGAGCCTTGCCCGCCAGTTCTTGAAGGGTTGAACTGCGCCGAAAGGGATATTGATTACAACGATTTGTACTGGACGCTTTCTGTGGAAGAAAACTGTTTGCCCGAAAGCTATGGTTATAAAGTCTACTTTGCTCCTCACGAAGATGAAGAGCTGGAACATATTGCTGATGTTCAGGATGAGTATTTTCGGCATATAGATACAGTTTCTACTGCGGGGTGCTATGCCATATCGGCAGTCAATTATTATGGTATGGAGGGAGCTAAGAGCAATAAAGTTTGTGTAGACCTCTGCGTAGGGTATGACCTGCCAAACCTTATTACCCCGAACAACGACGGATATAATGACTTTTTTGTTCCTTTGTCAGAGCCGTTAAATGTAGAAAGCGTGCTATTCAATGTTTATAATCGCTGGGGAGCGCTTGTTTACAGTAGTAATGATAATATAAACTTAGATTGGGATGGGAAGAATTTCGAAGGGTATGATTTAAAAGAAGGAGTTTACTATTATAGTGCCGAAGTTACGTATAGAAGGCGTTTGCGGAAAGAAGATCAAGTAAAAACGCTTAAAGGTTGGGTGCATATATATGACCGGAACCCATTGAGTGATTGATGTTGTTGCCCCATCATGATATTATAAATAGAGACTGTTCTTTTCTAGCGCAGTCTTTTTTATTATGGGGTAGCCCGCTTAGATATCTTATGCGTTATTAGCTTACTTAGGCTCGCTAAGTTACTTTTTGCCTCGCCGGCAGGGCCTTACTTTTTTTCTTAGACAAAAAAGTAAGCAAAACGCTAGTGCATGTTTCAGGTTAAACCAATGGCTTCACTTGGTATTTGAGTCAGTTGATCTATTTGCTGTTAACAGATTGTTAATTTTTTATAACTTTACGGCCTAAAACAAATATTTTGCAAATGAAAAAAGCATATGTTTTTCCCGGTCAAGGAGCTCAGTTTCCTGGCATGGGTAAGGATCTATATGATCAGGCTAAAGAAAAGTTTGCGTTGGCCAATGATGTAGTTGGGTTTGACATTACTAAAACAATGTTTGAGGGATCGGATGAAGATCTTAGGCAAACGAAAGTTACTCAGCCTGCCATTTATATCCATTCTGTGGTTCTTGCCCAAAGTTTAGAAGACTTTGCTCCTGATATGGTGGCTGGTCATTCATTGGGAGAGTTTTCTGCATTGGCAGCAAGTGGTGCTTTATCTTTTGAAGATGGCCTAAAGCTTGTGTTCCAAAGGGCTATGGCAATGCAAAAAGCTTGCGAAAAAGAGCCTTCTACCATGGCCGCCATTTTGGGTCTGGACGATGCAAAAGTTGAAGAGATTTGTAACGAAATTGATGATATTGTAGTTGCTGCTAACTATAACTGCCCTGGTCAATTAGTGATTTCTGGGTCAGTTAAAGGAATAGAGGAGGCGTGTGAGAAAATGAAAGCTGCCGGAGCCAAAAGAGCTTTGCCTTTACCTGTAGGTGGCGCATTTCATTCTCCTTTTATGGAACCTGCCCGGGCAGAGCTTGAGGAGGCAATTAACAAGACTGTTTTGAATAAGCCTATTTGCCCTATCTATCAAAATGTTAATGCATTGCCATCTGATGATGTGGAAACCATTAAGAAGAATTTGATTGTACAGCTTACCGCACCTGTAAGATGGACCCAATCTGTCCAAAATATGATTGCAGATGGAGCCGGTTTGTTTGTTGAGTGTGGGCCTGGTAAAGTATTGCAGGGTCTGGTAAAGAAAATTGAAAGATCTGCGGAAGTGTCTGGAGCCTAACAATCGGCTATTTTATGGTTTTTAATCTGAGATTTGTAATGGGACTAAGTTCTATTGCATGATCTCAGATTAAAAATTTATTTGTATACTTTTACCTCACACTGATCCGGGCATTGTGCCAGCAGCTTTTGGTTGCTGATGTTGAAAACCGGGTGAAGAAAATCAGGAGCTAATTCTACCAGAGGGTATAACGTAAATCGTCTGTTGTGGAGTTCTGGGTGAGGGACTTTTAGGTGATCACATACGATTATATCGTCATTATAGTATAAAATATCAATATCAATATTTCTTTCTGCCCACCTTTCTTTTCTTACTCTGCCCATATACGTTTCAATTTGATGGATTTTTTTTAGCACTTCCTGTGAAGATAGTGGGGAGGAAACTTTAAGCACCTGGTTTAAGAAAGATGGTTGATCTGTTTTGCCCCAAGCCGCAGTCTCATATATCTTTGATTTTTCCGCTATTGTACCAATTTGCTCTTCTATGTGTACACATGCGCTCTCAAGCTCTTGGCGTCTATCGCCCTGATTGCCTCCTGTTAAAAGGTAAATTTCATTTAAAACCAAAGTCATTGTTCGCTAATTATGATAACAAAATGTACTTTTGTATAGTATTTATCCCGGAATATCAATATTATTTTTAATACAAAGTAAAATAAAAAAATAATCAGTCGCTTCATTCATGTTTGTATATTAAATTTAGTGCTGCTATATTTTTCTTTACTAAGTGGCTGCCAATATTTTTGCCGCTCGTAGTAAAACCCATATTGCATAATCCGAATGTATCTTTTTTGCCTTTAATTAATTAAAATTTATGTTAAAGTTTATAAGACAAGTTCTGGCCACTATAGTAGGCATTTTTTTGTTCACGGTTTTTTCTTTTTTCTCACTTTTAGCCGTTATAGCTGCTCTTGTCCCAGATAGGGAAGCAAGGCTTGAGGAAAGGCCTGTATTGAGAATTGTTTTGAACAAAAATATTACAGAAAGGGAAACCGACGATATTTTTGGACAGTTTACCAGTCCATTTACCAGCAGGGAGTCAGGTAGCTTAGGATTGATTGAGCTAAGAAAGTCCATCAAAGAAGCTGCCCGAAATAATCATATTAAAGGCATTTTGCTGGATATAAGAAACTTTGATGCTGGAATGGCTCAAATAGAAGAATTGAGAAATGAAATAAAGACCTTTAAAGAATCCGGTAAATTTGTATATGCTTGGTCCGACAATTATTCTGAAGCTGGGTATTTCTTGGCATCGGTGGCAGATAAGATTTTTTTGCCACCAATAGGTGATCTGGAGTTTAATGGTTTGAGTAGCGAGGTGGTATTTTTTAAAGGTACGCTTGATATGTTAAATGTTCAACCTGAAATCTTTAGGGTTGGGGATTATAAAAGTGCCATAGAAACATTTACCCAAAAACAGATGAGTGAGGAGAACCGTGAGCAGATGGAGGTGTTGCTGAATTCTGTTTATGACGATTATCTGCAAAAAATATCAGATGCCAGAGGGGTTGAGGTTTCTCAGTTAAGAAACATTGCAGATTCTATACTTGTGCAAACTGCTGAAGATGCACAGGAATATGAGTTGGTTACACATGTGGCTTATTTTGATAGTCTTGAGTCTATTATTCGGGAAGAGACAGGTATAGAGAAAGATAAAAAGGTGGAATATGCAAGGTACGACGATTTGTATGATCTGTTTGAAAGGGAAAATGATGGGAATAGAAAAGTTGCAGTTATTGTAGCAGAGGGGTCTATAGAACATGGAAGTGGAAGGAGGAATATTATTGGGTCGCATACTTTTTCTGAAGAAATAAGAAAGGCACGCTTGGATGATGATGTGAAAGCCATTGTGCTTCGTATAAACTCTCCTGGTGGTAGTGCGCTTGCTTCTGACCTTATGTGGCGGGAAGTTGAATTGACCGGTAGGGTCAAGCCTGTGATTGCGTCTATGTCTGATGTAGCTGCATCTGGTGGTTATTACATGGCTGCCGCTTGTGACACTATTGTAGCCCAACCTAATACCATTACTGGATCTATTGGGGTTTTTGGCTTACTGGTAAACTTGGAAGAATTCTTGAATAACAAATTGGGTATTACTACAGATCGTGTAAAGACGAACCCTATGGCCGATATAGGAAGTGCTACGAGGCCTATGACAGAAAGAGAAAGGGGGATAATTCAGAAGTCTGTAAACAAGATTTATGAAGATTTCCTTGAAGTTGTTGCCAAGGGTCGGGATTTGGATAAAGAGTATGTGCACAGCATTGCACAAGGACGCGTTTGGTCTGGTATTGAAGCCAAAGAAAATAAACTGTCTGATGTCAATGGTGGACTGGAAGACGCCATAAAAATAGCGGCCGAGAAAGCCGGTATTGAAGATGATTACTCAGTGGTTTATTTGCCTGAATTGCCTGATGCTTTCTTGAGGCAGATTTTAAGAGCTTTTGATGGATCGGATGGAGATGCCTATGATGAGCATTTGGGTAAGTTTGCTCCTTATGTTAAGTCTATTATAGAGCTTCAAAAAATGGAAGGTGTGCAGGCAAGAATGCCTTATGACATTAAAATAAAATAGCTTGTAATCTTATTTGATTTTTCTTTAAGATATACAAGTGAATATTGCTATTTTTGTATATTACTAATTTTCGTTTTCAATGAGTGAGATCAGAAATAACTGGACCAGGGAGGAAATCTCTGAAATTTTTAACCTGCCCATCTTTGAACTTATTTATCGTGCTGCCACGCAACACAGAAAATATCATGACCCTCAAGAAGTACAAGTGTGTACCTTGTTGTCTGTAAAAACTGGAGGGTGTCCCGAAGACTGTGCTTATTGTCCGCAAGCCGCACGCTACCACACCGATGTAAAGGTGCATAAGCTAATGGAAACGGAGGAAGTGCTAAATGCTGCTAAAAATGCCAAAGAAGGTGGTAGTACCCGTTTTTGCATGGGGGCTGCTTGGAGAGAAGTTAGGGACAATAAAGACTTTGACCGTGTGCTAGATATGGTAAAAGGTGTGAGCAACATGGGACTAGAAGTTTGTTGTACTTTGGGCATGCTTACAGAAGAACAGGCAGAAAAACTGAAAGATGCCGGTCTTTATGCCTACAACCATAACCTGGACACCAGTGAAGAGCATTATGATAAGATAATTTCTACCAGAACGTATGACGACCGTCTGGATACGCTTAATCATGTTCGTAAAGCAAAAATTTCTGTTTGCTCAGGTGGAATAATTGGTATGGGCGAATCGGTCACTGACCGTATAGGTATGTTGCATACCTTAGCTACCCTTCCTGAACACCCGGAGTCAGTGCCGGTAAATGCTTTGGTACCTGTAGAAGGGACACCTTTGGAAGAACAGCCTCGTGTATCTGTGTGGGAAATGATAAGAATGATTGCTACGGCACGTATAATTATGCCTAAATCCATGGTCAGGCTTTCTGCTGGAAGAGTCAGGATGAACATGGAAGAACAGGCATTGTGTTTTATGGCTGGCGCAAACTCCATTTTTGCAGGAGATAAGTTATTGACTACGCCAAACCCTGAATATGATGCTGATAAGGAGATGTTCCAAGTGCTTAACCTTAAACCAAGAAAAGCATACAAAGATCAAGATAAACCAGGGGTTAGTTTTGAACAAATACCACAACATTAAGTATTTAATGGCATGAAGCATCTAATAAAAATTTTACTTTTACTAGGAGTTTTTTGCTCTGGATCGATAGCGCAAGATTGTAACGTATATTTCCCTTTTGAAGAGGGTGTAAGTTTTGAGGTAACAAATTACAATGCCCGCGGAAAGAAACAAGGTACAGTCTCTTATGCCGTGAAGGAAGTTTCTACTGTCGATGGTAAGCAGCAGGCTATTGTTTCTTCTCAATATGCGGATAAAAAAGGCAACGAACAAAACGATGCTGATTTTAAAATGATATGTGGGGATGACAAGGTTAGTTTAGACCTTACCAGCATCTTGTTTACGGCAGGTGTTTCCCAAGCTACGGAAGGCATGGAAATTTCTGCCGATGGAGACTTGCTGGATTTTCCACTCAATCCTCAAGAGGGACAATCACTACCTGACTCCAAAATGGATATTAAGTTTTCTGGTGAAGGTGGCGGTAGCGACATAGCAAACGTGGTAGTAAACGTTACTAATAGGAAAATAGAGGGGAAAGAAGAGGTAGAGTGTCCTGCTGGAAAGTTTGAAGCTTGGAAAATAAGCTATGATGTACAGGTAGAGACAGAAGTGATGGGGATAAAAGTTCCTGGGGCAAAAACGCAAAGCATTGATTTTATAGCTCCTGGACACGGTAATGTGAGAAATGAAGTCTATAATAAGAATGGCAAGCTTCAAAGCTATTCGGAGTTGACTGAGTTTAGTAGGTAGAGCCTGAGCCTTCTGGTAATAAAAATTTTAGGGTTACCCACTGAGATATCTTATGTGTTATTAGCTTACTTAGGGCACGCTGAAAAATGCCCAAAACATTGATATATTAATAATTGTATAAAAGTTAGGAGGTATAGGAGCAAGGGTTTTTCGGTTACTTCTTATTTTTCCGTGCACATTAAATTGAGAAGCTTTTAACTCAATACTTTTTTGGGCTAGCCACAAGCGCACAATCTACTTTATGGCCTTACATTCGAAGTATTCCAATACGTCTTCATGTAAGGCCATGCGTATCTTGCACACTTGTGACTTTTTCAGCAGGCCCTACTTAGGCTCGCTAAGTTACTTTTTGCCTCGCCGGCAGGGCCTTACTTTTTTTTCTTGGACAAAAAAAGTAAGCAAAAAAGTCAAGGCCCTGAAATTTGCTGAACTTTATAACCATTACGCTATTCCGATAGCTATCGGAATGAAACTCACCCCCTTGCGTCGGGCTTAAACAGCAAATTTTTTGGCCGCTTCATGGTTACAAAGTTCTAACCTGCCTACCTACGGCAGGCAGGCGCAATTTCATCAATGGCCGCTTTATTTTCTAACAATGGCACATATCGCCATTTAAGAAAGGAGATTACATAAAAAAAAGGATGCTGGTAACCGGCATCCTTTTTTTTATGTAAAATTGCTTTTTGCTATTAAGGATATTAATGGTTAGAACTCTGCGTTTTGCGGGGTTCTAGGAAAAGGAATTACATCCCTGATGTTGCCCATGCCGGTCACGAAAAGCATGAGCCTTTCAAAGCCAAGACCGAAACCACTATGAGGTGCCGTCCCAAATTTCCTGGTTTCTAAGTACCACCAAATATCTTCTTCGTGGATACCAAAATCTTTCACTCTTCCTAAAAGCTTCTCATAATTGTCTTCCCGCTGCGAGCCTCCTATGATTTCTCCTATGCCTGGAAACAATACATCCATGGCTTTTACAGTTTGCTCATTGTCATTGAGCTTCATGTAAAATGCTTTGATTTTTGCTGGATAATCGGTAATTATTACCGGCTTTTTGAAGTGTTTTTCAACCAAGAACCTTTCATGTTCCGATTGTAAATCTATTCCCCAAGAGACAGGAAACTTAAACTGCTTCTTTTTAAATGGCTTCGAGTTTTCAAGAATAGAGATTGCTTCTGTATACGTGACCCTTTCAAAGCTGTTTTCAGTTACAAACTTAAGCTTTTCAATAAGCCCCATTTCACTTCTTTCCTCTTTTTTCTTTTTAGCTTCCTCTTTTGCATATCTTTTGTCCAAAAACTGTAGGTCTTCCATGCAATTGTCTAGGGCATACTTAATGAGATACTTCATAAAGTCCTCTGCCAGGTCCATGTTGTCGTCCAGGTCGTTGAAGGCAACTTCTGGCTCAATCATCCAGAACTCCGCCAAGTGTCTGGCTGTATTAGAGTTTTCAGCACGGAAAGTAGGGCCAAAAGTATAGATAGCACCTAGTCCCATAGCGCCCAATTCACCTTCTAGCTGGCCAGATACGGTCAGATTGGTCTTTTTTCCAAAGAAATCCTCCCTAAAGTCCACCTGTCCTTGGTCGTCCATAGGTGGGTGGGCAGGGTTTAAGGTGGTTACTCGGAACATTTCTCCCGCACCTTCTGCATCTGCACCTGTAATGATGGGTGTGTGCAAGTAAAAGAAACCATTGTCATTAAAGTACTTGTGAATGGCATAGGACATGGCATGCCTTAACCTGAAAACAGCGCCAAAAGTATTGGTCCTTGGTCTAAGGTGTGCTATTTCCCTAAGAAATTCCATTGAGTGCTCTTTGGGCTGTAATGGGTATTTGTCAGGGTCTGCTGGCCCATATACTTCTATGTCCGCCGCTTGTACTTCAACTCTTTGGCCTTTGCCTGGTGACTCAATTAGTTTACCTTTGATGTTCACACATGCTCCTGTAGTGACAAGCCTAAGGATGTTTTCTGAAAAGTTCTCTACATCAGCCACAACCTGTATGCTGTTGATCGTAGAGCCATCATTCACAGAAATAAAAGCTACATTTTTGCTTTCTCTTTTATTCCGTACCCATCCTTTTACATATACTTCTTTTCCTGCTTCTCCTTTTTCAAGAAGTTCCTTGATTTTATATTTGATCATATTATGATTTATTATGCCAGGGGCTGAAACTGTAGTTCTTAAAAATGCGTTTTTTGAGCAAACAAATATTTATGTTTTAGAATCGTTAACAAAAAAAGTATATTTTACTATTTTAGGCAAAGATTTAGTTAAATATAATAATTTTGTCCCTAGTGAAAGGTGTATGTTTTTCTGGTTGCCTATAGGTACATTATAGTAAAATTTTATGCAGAAACTTAGTTTATCTCAAACGCTGTCGCAAAAGCTGTCACCACAGCAGATTCAGTTTATAAAGCTGTTGCAGGTGCCAGTGGCGGAACTTGAGTCCCGGATTGAAGAGGAACTTGAAGTGAATCCGGCTCTTGAGGAAGGGAAGGAGGAGCCTGACTCACAAAGTGACGATAACTTATTTGATGATGATGGTAAGGACGACAACTTTGATGAGATAAATGTTGAAGACTACATCAGGGATGATGATATAAGTGGATATAAAATGCATGGCGATGGCCCTTCTGATGATGATGAAAAAGAATTGCCTATCGCTAGCTACTCTTCTTTGACAGAATCTTTGTTAACCCAATTGGGTTTTCTTAAATTAGATGATAGACAGGAAATTATTGGCAAGCAGCTTATAGGGTCTATTGACGCAGACGGTTACCTGCGCCGTGATCTTGAGTTAATTGTCAATGACCTGGCATTTCTGCAAAACATTGAAACTTCCATAGAAGAAGTTGAGGAAATTTTGTTTCGAATTCAGGATTTTGAGCCAGCAGGGATTGGAGCAAGGGACTTGAAGGAGTGCCTGAGTTTGCAGTTAGAGAAGAAATACTTGGCTGACCCTATGGTAATTATTGCCAAAAGAATTATTGACGAATGTTTTGAAGAGTTTTCTAAAAAACATTACGATAAAATTCAAAGGAAACTCAATATTGACGACGAGCAACTTAAAGAAGCTGTCGGTATTATTACCAGATTAAACCCTAAACCAGGAGGAGATACCGGTGGTGATGTTAAGACCCAGTATATCATTCCTGACTTTATATTGTATAACAACAATGGAAAGTTGGAGTTGTCCCTAAACTCGAAAAATGCACCAGAGCTAAGGGTTAGCAGGTCTTATGCTGAAATGTTTGATACATATGACAAAAGCGCCAAAAAGGATAAGAAGTTGAAAGAAGCGGTCACTTTTGTTAAGCAGAAGCTAGATGCTGCCAAATGGTTTATTGATGCTATCAAACAAAGGCAGCAAACCTTGTTGAAAACAATGGATGCTATCGTAAGATATCAATATGAATTCTTTCTGGAAGGTGATGAGAGTAAGCTCAAGCCGATGATACTGAAAGATATTGCCACGCAAATAGATATGGACATCTCTACTGTGTCAAGAGTGGCCAATAGTAAAACTATTCAGACCGAATTTGGTGTTTATCCATTGAAGTACTTTTTCTCGGAAGGTATAGCCACAGATTCGGGAGAGGATGTCAGCAGTAGAGAAGTGAAGCATACGCTTAAAGATATTATAGAATCGGAAGATAAAAAGAAGCCACTTTCAGATGAGAAGCTGGAAAAGATGCTCAAAGAGAAGGGTTATAACATTGCCAGAAGGACGGTGGCTAAGTACAGAGAACAATTAAATATACCTGTAGCACGTTTAAGGAAGGAATTATAGTGCATAAGTCTGAATATAGAACAATAAAAAATCGCTTGCTGTTTTACCGAGTTTTGTCTTGGATATTATCCATTGCGCTTCACCCATTGCTCATGCCCACGGCTTTGTTTGGCATTATCGCTTTTCAAGTACCCGACATCATGAACCCTTTGAGCAATGAAGGAAGAATGAGTGTGCTGTTCTTGATTTTTCTTTCCACATTTGTAATGCCTTTCCTCATGATTTTGGCCATGCTTGTGGTTTCTAAAAAGGAGTTTTCTTTGGGTAACCTTCAGATGAGCAAGGCAAAAGAGCGGTTTATGCCTTTCTTCTTTACAAGTATTTTCTATCTGGTAGTCACCTATTACCTGTTTAGCTCCTTGAATACGGTTATTCTGCTCATTATGGCTGGTATTACCGCCTCGACTTTTATAACTGCCGTAGTTTCTTACTTTTGGAAAATCAGCGCCCATGCAGTGGGCATCAATGGAGTGATCGGTTTCTTGATGGCCCTCACCTGGATGTATAAAGAAAATGCATTGCTTTATCCTCTCGTGATTATCATATTGCTTTCAGGAGCGCTTCTGTCTGCCAGGCTATACCTTAATGCACACACACCTGCCCAAGTTTTATGGGGCGCTGTGTTAGGATTTGTATCGGGCGTTGGTTCGTTGGGCTTAATTTATTTTATATAATCTATGGCAAATAAAGTAGTATATCAGGTTGATGAAAATGTAGCTTTCTTGACTTTAAACAGGCCAGAGGTAGTCAATGCTCTTGATCCGGCGCTCTCGCTGGAGCTTCAGGAATGCATTCAGTCCATAGCTTCAAATAAAGACATTAAAGCTGTTTGCTTGTCTGGCAGTGGAAAAGGTTTTTGTAGCGGACTTGACTTAAAAGCCTTTTCGGGCAACTTGGACAAGCCTTCTGATATACTGGACAAATATTTTCATCCCGTTATACTTGGTTTGCACAAACTGCCTATACCTGTAATTGGCAAACTTAAAGGTATGGCCGCCGGCGCCGGTGCTTCACTTTTATTGGCTTGTGACATGATTATTGCCTCCGAAAATGCTGGAATAGCTTTTTCTTTTATGAAAATTGGCCTTGTCCCTGATTGTGGGGCTACATGGTTCGTAAAAGAAAAAGTTGGGTACAATAAAGCCTACGAGATTTTTGCTACAGGTAAAACTTTAAGCGCTAAAGAAGCCTTGGATCTGAACCTCGTTAACCAAGTGGTGCCAGAAAATGATCTTGATGTAACAGCTGACGAAATGAGCCATTGTCTTTCTAAAGGGCCTGGAGTAGCTTTAGGGTTAATGAAAAGTAACCTTCGTCAAAGTGCTAGCCCATCGCTAGAGGAGGTTCTGGAAATAGAGGCAAAAGCCCAGGATATAGCTGGGGCAACGGAAGATTTTCGGGAAGGTGTAAATGCCTTTATTGAAAAAAGGATGCCCAACTATCAAGGAAAATAAAAAAGCCTTTCTTCCCTAAAAAAACGAAAGGCTGAGTCCAAACATTACAGGACGCATTTCTGGTGCTGTGCCATCTCTAAAGAGGTTGTTGAGGCCATAGTAACCGTAAAACAAGAGTTTTCCATATCCGATTCGCCCCGTTAGGCCAAACCTAAACCGGTTTACATGATGGTGGTGCTTTTGCTGTTCTCTAATTCTTCTGTCTTCGGTGCTGTATACGAACTTAGTTTTGGCATCGAACATGACACCTGCTTTTACCCCAAGGCCTAATTTAAAAGCTTTTCTGTTGATGGTACTGCTCTTAAACCTTATTTCTACAGGAATATCTATATAGTTTGCATTCAACTTAGACCGCCTGTATGTAATGCCTTCGATATCTTCTTCGTAAGCAACCACCTCGTCTCCTAAGGTTTCTAGTCTTACATTGTCCTCGAAAAAGTAGTTGTCAAAAGCCAATCCTATACCTGGGTTCAAGGTCAGCTTTTCGCTTCCGAGCTCAATACGGTGGTAGTAGTAAATATTTAGATTGGCCGGACGGTACCAGCGGGTTTGCAACACAGAGGGCGCCCCTTGAAGGTAGGCAAAACCTTTGTCTATCATTAACCCTTTCCATGCGCTATGTCGTGGTTCTAGCAGATCAAGGTTTAACGGTTGGTCTGCGGTATCTTTCCTACTGCTTATGTCAGCAAATAATTGAAAGGTGTAAAAAAAAGATATCAGTAAAAACGCTAAAGACTTGTTCATAATTAGAAAAAACTTACTGTATAGAACCTGAAACTTCGGCAAATGTTTAATTTGGTAAAAAATCCCATTTTGCTTTTAAAATACATAATAAAGTATTTAATTTGCAACCTAGTTGAATGAAGGGAAGGTAGATATTAGCACTCGTAGCTCAATTGGATAGAGCATCTGACTACGGATCAGAAGGTTTGGGGTTCGACTCCCTACGAGTGCACAAGAAAAAGCGTTTAGGGTAATCTCTAAACGCTTTTTTTATGCTTCCACTTGTTGGTGTTTTCACCAACTGGCTGCCTGTCAAAAATTAGCATTAGCGTATCTTCGGCCTAAAATGATGCAAGCTTGTAGCTTGTGCTATGTTTTTTTTCGGGTATACTTTTGGTTAACATTTTTTAGCTAATGGACAGGGAGTAGGTATTTCATGATCATCTCCAGCTTCACTTCGTGTCTTTTGCTACTATCAATTGGATTGATGTACTTGTAAGGCTTGATGAGTGTGCCACACCTAACAATATTTTGGATAATCAAATAAACCCTTTGAAACTACGGTTTTTTTTAGATAATTTAATATCTGTATTTAGCGTTAGCAAGCATTTATAAATGTTAAAAAGGAATTTATTGTTGAATGTCAGCTATTTGCTGTTTTTGAATAAAAAAATTATAAAGTAGATGTATCCTGAATTTTTTGGGATGCATAATCATTCGTTGACGTGCATTAAAACGAACTAAATTTACAGCATGAAGAAAGAATTAATCACTGAATTATTTGAAAAATTTGAAGACGCCTGTTACGATCTTGACGGGCTTGAATGTTGGAGTGGCAGAGAGTTACAAGAAATTTTAGGCTATTCAGATTGGCGAAATTTTACAAATACAATACAGAAAGCGGTTAAGTCTTGTGAGAACTCAGGGGAAAAGGAATCGGATCATTTCGTTGGTGTCACCAAAATGATAGAAATTGGAAAAGGTGGACATAGAGAAGTTCAAGACGTGGCTTTGACAAGGTATGCTTGCTATTTAGTTGCACAAAATGGTGACGCCTCTAAACCAGAAATAGCCTTTGCGCAAACCTATTTTGCTGTTCAAACCAGAAAACAGGAGTTGATCGAGCAAAGGCTTCTTGACATTGCTCGAGTAAATGCTCGTGAGAAGCTCTCTAAATCAGAAAAGAAACTTTCAGGAATTATTTATGAAAGGGGGGTTGACAATAGAAGTTTCGCAATAATTCGCTCTAAGGGAGACCAAGCTTTATACGGTGGCAAATCAACTCAATTTATGAAAAACAAACTTGGTGTCCCAACAAACAGACCACTTGCTGATTTTCTTCCAACTCTAATGATAAAGGCAAAAGATTTTGCTACTGAATTGACAAGCCATAATGTCGTGGACAAAGACTTGTCAGGCGATCAAGCAATCAGCAAAGAACATATTGATAATAATAAGGAAATCCGTAAAATGCTTTTAAAACGTGGAGTAAAACCTGAAAATCTCCTCCCTTCAGAAGATGTAAAGAAAGTTCAAAGAAGAATAGATAGCACGGAGAAGAAGATTTTAAAAGACATAAAAAAGGATAAAAAATAACGACACCCCAATGAGTAGACGGCTTTGCCAGCTAGAAAACTGGCAGAGTGCGACCCTGTCTTTGCCAGCAGGCAGGTCTCTCACACCACCGTATCCCGAGGCTACCAGGAGGTCTCTTTACAGGCCGGCCCATCGCTAAAAATCTCTAATGGAGATTTTCGTAATACTTCCATCCCCACTTGTTGGTGTTTTCACCAACATGCTTCCGACATAGGAGTACCCCCAGCATTTCAATTTATAAATGACGGGCAACATCTAGGGTCTACAGCAAAAAAACGCATCTTGTATTTATAGGCAATTAGCACCAACGGTGCGAAATATAAAACAATGGGTAACAGTCCATTGTGCTAGACCACAACCTGCCTAAAGCCCCAAAGGGGCGCAATAGGAAACACTTTAATAGGTGAAAAAGTGATACCATTTCCCTTTTCGGGATTCTAAACAACCTCACCCTCCGGAGAAACTCCCCCCACTTGTTGGTGTTTTCACCAACAAGCTTCCGACATAGGAGTATACCCAGCATTTCCGTTAATAAATGACGGGCAACATCTAGGGTCTACAGCAAAAAAACGCATCTTGTATTTATAGGCAATTAGCACCAACGGTGCGAAATATAAAACAATGGGTAACAGCCCATTGTGCTAGACAACAACCTACCTAAAGCACCGAAGGGGCGCAATAGGAAACACTTTAATAGGTGAAAAAGTGATACCATTTCCCTTTTCGGGATTCTAAACAACATCGCCCTCCTGAGGAACTTGTTTGACTCTAGCAGTAAAGAAGGATTAAGCTGGTTGGCCTCGGTAAAGGCTGAAGTTAATTTTTCTGCTACTTTTAACCTCAGTAGTAAAAGAGCTTTTTCCTCCTCCCATGACATGAAAAGATTCCTAAAGGAATAACAGGAGAATAGTTGTCATGCTGAGGCACGAAGCATCTGTTTGCTTATGGGCGAATGCGGTCAGTCTGAGCCCTATCTAAAGGTAAGAGGTGTTGTCTGGCAGTACCTTCGCTACACCAGGGTGCCAGGAAGAAAGTCCCGATTCAGACAATACAAGGTTCCCTTAGAAACCTTTGTAAAGCTTTTTTGCCTAGCCATTTTTTATACCGGTGTCCAGTTGTTCATGTAGTTTTGGCGGTTGATGATTACAGCCTTTTCTTTGCCCTCAAGGAGCATATAAGCATATTCATAGCAGCAGTAGTAGATGTTTCCTGAAGAGGTTTTGTAAATATTAGTAAAAAAGCCGAAGTCAAAGTCATATTCTTTCAAATGCTGGATTCGTACAGTAGTTTTTCCAATAGGATTTAATTTTTTGAGGATCGTTCTGTTTCTTCTGAGTACTTGGTTAGTCTCAACAATGGTTTTTTCGTGGTTGCGTCTTTCGCTGTTGTGGTATGATGCCCTGCATTGATCTGTACAAAACTTTTTATCAAATCTCCCTGTAAATTTTTGATTACACTGCAGACAAACTTTATCTTCCATATTATTATACGTATAGATACGAATATAAACGTATATATACGGATAATAACACGAATAGTCAAGTAAAAGTCCTGATATTCATATTCTAATCAAAAAATAAGAAGATTATGTTTACCAGGACTACGATTAAACAAAACAAGGTTATTCTAAATGGGCATCCGTACTATACTTACCATTTTAAAAGAGATGTAAAACTTTTTAAAGAAATCCTTTCTTTAGACGGCATAGCCTATAATCATGATTTAAAGTGCCTTATTTCTCCTGCAGATGAGCTTTACCCGGACTCTATAGAACTTAATTTTGGAAATAGAATAGTTTTAGATAGGGTGTATTTGAAAAAAGAGGCTGTTAGCAAAGCAAATCAACATGATGGCTCTTGTATCAGAGACGAATACTTTGAGATACCCACCATTCGACCTTTTTTTAAAGCGACTGTAAGAAAAGCTGAAATTGAGGGGCAGCTTATGTATATGTTAACCTCAGAGCGAATTATGGAGTTAAAGAAGTACTTAAAAAACATTGATTTTGTTAAGTATCATCGGAAGATGAGTGCATTATATATGCTTGCGGACGAAAAACTACTTTACCGCCTGCTAAGGTGTGTGCAAGGAACGGTTTATTTTTTCATACACCAGAATATGTCCATACAAAGTCTAATACTTAAAGAGCAATTTTGGACTCAATCGTACAAAGATCGGATACATATTCCTGAGGACTATCTTAAAACATTGAAGGCCAGAAATTATAGCGATAAAACCATTAGTTCTTACTATAATAACTTTTACAGGTTTTGTTTTTACTGGCAAAATAAAAGCAAAAAAGTCGACGACCTGCACTTTGAAGAAATAAACAGCTATGTATTAGCTTGTAGTACAGTTAGGAAGTATGGAACATCTAGTGTTCATGTGATGATTAACGCCATCAATTTTTATTATAGAGAAGTTCTGAAAAGAACAGATGTATGTTTGGCCGTAACCCGGCCACAAAAAGAAATCAGATTACCGAAAACATTTTCTAAAGAAGAGATACAGAGGATTCTTTCCAAGTGTAAGAATATAAAACATCTTTGTATGCTTACGCTGGTATATGCTTCCGGTTTGCGGGCAGGTGAGTTGCTAAACCTAAAAATCTGTGACATAAATAAAGAACAAGGGTATCTGATGATAGAAAAGGGCAAAGGAGCAAAAGATCGTATTACTTTACTTTCTAAGCAAAACCTGGATCTGCTTAGAGCTTACTATAAAGCCTACAAACCATCACACTATCTTTTTGAAGGGCAATTTGGAGGACAATATTCAAAAAAGAGCCTACAATCGGTCTTTAAAAACGCCTGCCTGGACGCAGGGCTTCCTCAAGATGCTACCTTGCATTGGTTGAGACACTCATTTGCCACCCATCTGTTAGAAAATGGAACAGATATAAGGTACATCCAAGAATTATTGGGTCACAATAGTAGTAAAACAACTGAGCTATACACCCACGTAAGTACAAGGTACATTAAAGGCATAAAAAGTCCGGCAGATGATTTGAATTTATCGAACTTAAAGCATATATTGAAGACTAAAAGGAAACCAAAAGGGAAATAGGCGCAATAACATGCGCCTATCCGCAAGTTGGGGGCTATAGATTGCGAATCTCAGGCATATCTGCTATAAAACCATGTTCCTAAAAAGGGGCAGGTTGGTAAGCTATCGCAGGATAAAATACGATTCCTTTACTAACTTATAGTTACGGCGCCGAAACGGATTTTCTTTCGTCGCGGCAAAACGCAGCTGCTCATTAATATGATACTGCACCGCCAACAGGAAAGCTGTTAAAAGTTAAAAAATAAAGAGATATCTTTTTAACAGGAGAATAGCTTAAACCTAATATCTATACTTTCTTTAACTATCTAACCTGAACGGGTTTTTGGTATGTGAAGATAAGAGATTGAATAAGAGTTGACTAAACAGAACCACAAAAGCTGTGATTCTAAAATGCTCTTGCCGTCAGGTGTTAACCAACCGGAAAGAAAGCTGTTAAAACACCGATAGCCACCAGCTGAAGAGCTTTGTCAATATACTACAGCCCCCAACAATAGCTATAAGAGACCGCAGGTAATCGTTGATATTTCTCTGTTATTCGTTATATTTAAGCTTTACAAGGCTTCGAGGTTGGCGTACATAAACTGCGGCCTCTCATAGCCTGACGTTAGCGGATATAAAAATAAATAGAGTGCCAACAAGAGCTCAAAAGAGAAAAATGCATATATTTAGGAAAAATATTTTTAGATGTCTCAATAGTTTAACGGGCAAAACATGGCGGCATTTAAACAAGGAGCAAAGACTTTTAACCATCATTTGTAGGTTCGAGTCCTGCTTGAGACACTAAAGCTCCTTGTTATAGACTGACTCTAAGCGGGGTCAGTCTTTTTTTTAGATTATGAGTAACTTAAAGAATATACAAAGAAAGATAAGCGAAGGTGTGTCAGGTTGGCTTTTGTTTGAGTTCAACTGCTTCAGGGGCTATTTATTTAATGAAAAGTACTTATCCTATCCTGTTGGTCAAATTTTAAATAGTATAGCAGAATATAAGACCCTAACTGAAATAAATCATCCATGTACTAATGATGGTCAAGGACGACCGCTTCAGGTTGACTTTGTTTTGATGGATGAAAAATCAAAGTGGAAATTTGCATTTGAGTCAAAGTGGATTGGCAATTCAATAATTTCTTTGGGTTCTGTTATTTGGGACTTAATTCGACTTCAAAATCTTGACATATATCACCAAGACATAAAGTGTTATTTTATACTTGCCGGTTTCAATAAGAAAATAAATATTCTACTCGAAGAATTTGATATCTGCTATGATAAGAATTCAGAGAAGAAAAATGAAATAGCAAAAGCAAACTCCACCTATTTAATTTTTGACTTATTCAAGCTTGATGATTCAACAAAAAGTTATATCAATGAGAAGGCAAAAAAGTATCCCAACTTTAAGATATACTCGAAAATTCGATGCAGACCTGCTCACAGATTTCCAAAAAATGATGTTATTAATATGACGTTTACGACTTACATTCTTGAAATTTTAAAACCAGATAAGACACACAAAATTAATGAACTGTGAAAAAATTACATCCGCTAACAATGTATATAAGCCAGAGGGCGTGTTGGTTGTAAATCAGGCTAATGTTGGGTATCTTTACTTTGGTATCGGAGGATAAGTCCGAATGGTAAAATTCGCCCTCCGTCCTATATACAAACGTTGGGCACAATATAAAACAACACTATGCCAATAGCAGACTTTAACGGAAATACATTTGTTGCATTTACTGACATTTCAGGTTTTAAAGAACTAATGAAAAATGACGCAACTGCACTAGAAGCCATAAAATATTTTTATCAGACGGGCTTCAATGTGCTAAGAGAAACTGACAATGTAGAAGGATTCTTTGTATCTGATTGTGGAATTTTGTTTTCTCGAAATGGAGACAACCAGACAAAACTTTTGAGTATTTTGGATGCCGTGAAGAAAATTAACAAAAGAATGATCGAAAGGAACTATATGTTGACGACATCAATTTCATTCGGTTCTTTTGATTATCAGGGAAAAATTGAATTTCAGGGAATTGAAAAGAATGCGATTTATGGTGGTGCATACGTTCAGTCATTTTTAGACAACGAAACGGGTAAGCCAAAAATTCAGCCCGGTCAATGCAGGTTGGTAAAGCAAAATTTACCACAGCTTAATATAGAAAACATTCCGCTTTTAGTAGAAAGGGGAAACGACAGACAGCATCTGTATTATTATTGGCATCTAGAGAACCCCGAAGAGATTCAAAACTTTGAAAATAATTATCGAGACAGTTATTCTTTAAAATATGCAGGAATGATTAACGCTTTAAAGTCATAAACAAAATGAGCCATAAACGAACATTATTGGACATAGCCGATTTACACATAAATATCGAAAATCCCAGATTTGAGATGGTCGGCAATCAAAGGGAAGCAATCAAGACAATGATTGAAGACCAAGGAGAAAAATTGGCCAAGTTAGCTGAAGACATTACCAATGAAGGGTTAAACCCAGGCGACCCAATTTTTGTAACAAAACACGAAAAACAGCCAAATCAATATAATGTATTAGAAGGTAATCGAAGAGTTACTGCACTAAAGCTGCTTGAAAATCCCGACCTAATTCCTGAAACGAATAAGTCCCTTTTAAATAAGTTCAAAAAGCTATCTGAACAATACTCAAAATCACCTATTGAAAAGGTGCCTTGTATACTTTTTGATGAAGAAAAGGAAGCAGAGCATTGGATTGAATTAAAGCATACAGGCCAAAACGATGGAGTTGGAACTGTTGTTTGGGATGCTCAACAAAAAGCCCGTTACGATGAGCGAGTTAAAGGAACTTCAAGTTATGCACTACAAGTAATTGATTTTTTGCAAAAAGAAGATTCCGTTGACTCTGAACTTAAAAAGAATTTAAGCAAAGTAAAATCTTCTTCACTTCAACGTTTGGTTACCGACCCTGACTTTAGAAGAGTTGCAGGAATTGATATCAAAGATGGCAAGGTCATTACTAGATATGAACCATCAGAAGTAGCAAAACCTTTAAGCAAAGCCGCAAATGATTTATTGAGAAAAGATTTTACAGTTAAAGACATTTACTATAAAGACGACCGTCTCAACTATCTTGAAACTTTTAAGAAAACAGACCTGCCTGACAAAACTCAGGAACTATCAGGAAATTGGGAATTGATTAGCACAACTAGACCAAAGAAAGCTGACCCCAAAAAAGACAAGCCAAAAGGCAAAAAAAGTAATCCGTTGATTTCTAAACGGCACACAATTATTCCTAAAAGCACAATAATTCCTATTAGTCAGCCTAGAGTTAATAAAATTTACCACGAACTCAAAGACCTTGATTTAAGGGATTTTGAAAACTCAGGTGCCATTGCTTTTCGTGTGTTCATTGAATTGTCGATGGATAGTTACATAGAAAAAAATCCAATTACAGGAGTTAACGAGAATAGTAAATTAAGTCATAAACTAAAATCCGTAGCATCAGACTTAGAAAGTAAAGGAGTGCTTGATAAAAACAAATTAAAAGGTGCATATACTGCTTCTACAATGAAAGACAGTATTTTTTCAATTGACACATTCAATGCCTTTGTACATAACAAAGACTTCAATCCAGATGCTGAACAGTTGAAAAAGAATTGGGATAACTTAGAAATATTTTTTGTAAAACTATGGGAATTAATTTAAACACAAATTATTATTCGCCCCTTCGTTACCCAGGCGGAAAAGGAAAACTGTCGCATTACGTTCAATTACTTATTGAATATAACCTATTGACAGATGGCCACTATGTTGAACCATATGCGGGTGGTGCGTCCGTTGCTCTTTCATTGCTATTCAACGAATACGTCCAAAAAATCCATATTAATGATTATGACTTTCGAATTTATGCATTTTGGGACAGCGTATTAAACCAAACAGACGAACTTTGCGAAAAAATAATTGAAACTGATATTACAATAAAGAATTGGGAAAAGCAGAAGGAAATACAGCAAGCCCCTAATAACTACAATAACCTTGAAATTGGGTTTTCAACTTTTTTCCTAAACAGAACTAATAGGTCAGGAATCTTAAAAGCAGGAGTAATTGGCGGTAAAAATCAAACCGGTGATTGGAAAATTGACGCAAGATTTAATAAAGACGATTTAATCCAGCGAATAAAGAAAATAAGCCGTTACAAAAATAGAATTGCCTTATACAACTTAGATGCGGTTGATTTAACGAATAGATTGGATAAGGAACTGCCCGACAAGACTCTTTTTTATTTTGACCCACCTTATTACAACAAAGGAAAAGACCTTTATATCAACTTTTACGAGCACGCAGACCATCAACAGATTTCTCAAATAATCTCAAAGCTAAAAAATAGATTTTGGCTAGTTTCGTATGACAATGACGTGAATATCAGAAATCTTTATCAACCTTTCCTACAAAGAACGTACGAGCTGAATTACCACGCAGCTAATGCTTCAAAAGGAACAGAAATAATGATTTACTCACATAATTTAATAGTACCTGAAATCCATAACCCGACAAATAAGATTGAAATAAAAAAGATTGACTTACTTGGTTTAAAGGCCAATTGGATTGAAAAAAGGAAGAATACTGTGCCCAACAAAGTGTATAAGTAATAGCGGGTTAAGTGGTAAATCGAAGGTCTGTGCTTCTAAAAAACCTTGTGCTAAGCGGAAAGGAAAGTGCTTCGAAATCCGCTACTACTTATACACTCAAACGTTATAGGGCATTTAAAAAAAAAGACACTAAGAAGATAAAAATGAGACTAAAAGACAAAATAGCATTAATAACAGGTTCGGCTCGTGGAATCGGACGTGCAACTGCTGAACTCTTTCATAAAGAAGGAGCAATTGTAATCGTTTCTGACATTAGGGACGAAGAAGGAAATGCTCTTGTTAAGGGTTTAAAGACAAAAGCTGAATATTTAAATTTGGAAGTTGGAAATGAAGAAAGTTGGTTGAAAGCAACCGAGTACATAACTAAAAAATTCGGACGCCTTGACATTTTAGTAAATAATGCAGGGATAACAGGATTTTTAGAATCATCGGGACCTTGGGACGCTGAAAACTCAGACTTACAATCTTGGGAAGAGGTACACAGAGTAAACTCAACAGGCGTTATGCTTGGATGTAAATATGCCATAAAACTAATGAAGGAAAAAGGCGGAAGTATTGTAAATATTTCTTCAAGAAGTGGTGTAGTTGGAATTCCAGGAGCTGTTGCATATGCTTCAAGCAAGGCAGCCGTTAGAAATCACACAAAAAGTGTAGCCCTACATTGTGCAGAAAAAGGATATAAGATTAGATGTAACAGTGTTCATCCAGCAGCTATTATGACACCAATGTGGGACGCTATGCTTGGTGAAGGAGAACAAAGACAACAAATAATTGAAGATGTAGAATTTGGAATTCCAATGGGACACTTTGGAGACCCGATTGATGTTGCTTACGGAATTCTGTATTTAGCAAGTGACGAAAGTAAATATGTAACCGGAATTGAACTAACTATTGACGGTGGAATTTTAGCAGGAAGTGAAGCGAAACCAAGAAAATAAAAGAAAAACGCCCTATAACATCATCTATACACAAGCAGGGGTTTCGTACTTCGTAGGACAGGAAAGTGGTAAATTTAAAGTTCAGCTCTTCGCAGGAAGTTCAGTGGTTATAATCCCTGCCTGTGTATAGCTGAGAAACGTTGTGGTACATTTAAAATGAATAAGACATCTGTTATAGTAATTCTTTTGACTGTTGTTTTGCAAGCAAACTCTGTTTTCGGTCAAAACTCAAATTTAGATACAGTTTTCGTAAAAAGAAGTGTGTCAGATAGTGAATTTGAAATAGATACTTTATATATCCCCGGTGGAAGAAGTACTAAGCAAGTACTTGCAGGAACAACATTTCTTCCCTATTCAGAAAAAATGATTAAACTTCTGAACAATGGACTTTCTCCAATTAACTTGGAAATATTAAATGAGTGTGATAATTCAGGAAAACCAGATACATTTAATAACTATCCAATATTTAATAATATTATTAGAGATAAGGATGATTTGATAATTGATGTGACGGTTGTGGCAAACTGTTGTCACAATTTCCTTGGAGAAGCCGAAGTAATTGGTAGTGATACATTAAATTTAATTTATACATCTTATGGTGGATTTTGTTCTTGTGATTGCTGTTTTACCTTGAGGTATAAATTTGATACTTCAATGGAAGAACATTACCAAATTTTAAAAAATGTGACAATTAACAGCAGTAAAAAAACGGGAAAAATACCTGAAAAATAATAAAAAACGTACCACAACAATGCATATAGCAGACCAGCAGGTTCTATAGAATCCGATACTTCAGAGCTTTATCTGTTTTTTGTTTCGGTGGATAGTTAACTGCTTTAAAATCTGCTGGCCATGCCATAGTGTGCCAAGAAGCAGTGTCGGCATTAAACACACTGCATGCTTTAATTGAGATGGTGGAGACCGTTTGTAAGGTTGGCCCACCGGAATCGTCTTACAGGAGAGGGTTCCAAACCACCTGAAGGTGCTGTAGTAAAGAGCTATGGTGCTGAGCGTTCAGGAAAAGTAGTACCATGAGTACTACAGGTAAGAATAAAAGAGATGAACTAACCGTAACCGCTGATGAGGTGTCGAGAACCAGCCACATTCCATCAAAAGCTGTAGAGTATGCTATGCAGTTAAGAGTTCAGCGGAAACCTGTCTACTGGCTGAACGATGGGCGTCATTCAGGCGGCATGACTTTATTCAGGCTCAATTAAGGAACTTGGGAACCTGCATAGTGTTGAGGCTGGGGACAGTTCCAGCCCTCAAAGGGAAATGCACAATAGGAACAACCTAAAGGCAAAATACCGGTGCATTATGCAGGGGCGGACTAACTCGTAGTAGTGATGAAGCTCCTGTAATGGGAGTGGAGCGAAGGGGTTAGGTTATACAGTCAATTACATTTAACAACTCCGAAAGAGGATGATTTTATGGAATGAGACAAAATCAGTACCCATAAGCCGTCAAATGGTTTGGGGAGCTTATAAGAAAGTCAAAGCCAACAAAGGGAAGGCAGGTATAGACTCTGTCAGCATGGAAGAATTTGATGCCGATAGGTCAAAATACCTGTACAAACTTTGGAACCGGCTGGCTTCAGGAAGCTACTTCCCCCCACCAGTTAAAGAGGTAGAAATACCAAAAGACGACGGTAAATTGCGGAAGCTGGGAATCCCCACCATAAGTGACAGGGTAGCTCAAATGGTAATCAAGGAATATCTGGAACCAAGGTTCGAAGAGGTCTTCAGTCCCGACTCATATGGTTATCGTCCAAGCAAGAGTGCACACCATGCATTACAAGCTGTTCGATTAAACTGTAAAAGGTCTGACTGGGTAATAGACCTTGATATCAAAGGATTCTTTGACAATATAGACCATTCCAAGTTATTACTGGCAGTAAAGAAGCATGTGCCGGAAAAATGGTGCCTGCTATATATCGAGAGGTGGTTAAAAGCCCCCGTGCAAAGTAAATCAGGTTCCCTGATTGAAAAGCAAGGAAAAGGCACGCCACAAGGAGGTGTTATCAGCCCGTTACTGGCAAACCTGTTTCTTCATTATGGTATGGATAAATGGCTTGACCGCAACCACCCTTCAGTGAAATATGTCAGATATGCCGATGATGCCATACTTCACTGTCGTTCAAAGCCTCATGCAGAATATGTTCTAAGGTCTCTTCAGTACCGTATGGAGGAGTGTAAACTAGAACTTCATCCAGAAAAGACCAAACTTGTCTACTGTCGCGACTATCGAAGAACAGAAAAATTCCCTGTTGTAAAGTTTGACTTTTTAGGTTTCTCTTTTCAACCACGAACCACAAGTTCGAAAGAAGCGGGGAAACTGTTCGTAGGTTATGACTGTGCTATCAGTATAAAGTCAAAGAAGCGAATTGCAGATAAATTGGAAGCGTTGGATTTTGAAAAGCTGAGTTTCCACTGCATTGTCGGAATAGCAGGATACTTAAATCCCTTTATAAGGGGTTGGGTAAACTATTATGGCAAATATCGGAAGTCAGCACTTCATCCGGTATTTCGTATACTGTCACAGAGGATTGTCCGGTGGGCAAGGAAAAGGTACAAGCGTTATAAAACAAGCCTGAAAAAGGCCTACAATTGGCTTGAGCAGATTAGAGAGCAATTTCCTAATCTATTTTACCATTGGCAATTAGGATTTAAATAGGCTAACGCTTAAGATTGTATAACAAGAGCCGTATGATGGGAGACTATCAAGTACGGTTCTGTGAGAGGCTTGGGGTGAAATTCCCCTTGCCTACTCGACTGCTCACGTTGGGCAAAATTTGGAAAAAAAATGACGACTTCTTTCCGGAAAAAGTAGATTTTTTAACTGTCTTTAATTCACCGGAATTTTTTTAGGAATTAATTCTTTACTATTCGGTTGAATTTTTTCCAGATCTAGCATTATCTATCTGAATGCTCATGCCCCAAAACAAACCCGCTTTTAGTAGCAAATTTAATTTTTAATTCATTGGAGGTTTGTCAATGCTGTCCAGGTAAGTAATAATTTTTCTGCTCGTTAAATACTGATAATTAACTAAAAGGAAAATAAATATTAATAGGAATAAAAAATAAAAAGATTTTAAAATTTAAAAGAAAATGGGTCTGCTTCTTAATATTTTAACGGCATAAAGCTGAAAGCACTTCTCATCTTAACGGGGAAAAATCAAACTTTGCCCAACAGTGTGTATTACACATGGGGCGGGAGGCTTGTAAGTCAGGCTGTTTCTCACTATCTTGTCTTTTGTCGCGGGGGATACTAAACTAGCTTAAAAAGGCCCCACGTGTAATACACCGACGTTGGGGGCTATAGATTGCGAATCTCAGGCATATCTGCTATAAAACCATGTTCCTAAAAAGGGGCAGGTTGGTAAGCTATCGCAGGATAAAATACGATTCCTTTACTAACTTATAGTTACGGCGCCGGAACGGATTTTCTTTCGTCGCGGCAAAACGCAGCTGCTCATTAATATGATACTGCACCGCCAACAGGAAAGCTGTTAAAAGTTAAAAAATAAAGAGATATCTTTTTAACAGGAGAATGGCTTAAACCTAATATCTATACTTTCTTTAACTATCTAACCTGAACGGGTTTTTGGTATGTGAAGATAAGAGATTGAATAAGAGTTGACTAAACAGAACCACAAAAGCTGTGATTCTAAGATGCTCTTGCCGTCAGGTGTTAACCAACCGGAAAGAAAGCTGTTAAAACACCGATAGCCACCAGCTGAAGAGCTTTGTCAATATACTACAGCCCCCAACAATAGCTATAAGAGACCGCAGGTAATCGTTGATATTTCTCTGTTATTCGTTATATTTAAGCTTTACAAGGCTTCGAGGTTGGCGTACATAAACTGCGGCCTCTCATAGCCTGACGTTGGGGGCTATAGATTGCGAATCTCAGGCATATCTGCTATAAAACCATGTTCCTAAAAAGGGGCAGGTTGGTAAGCTATCGCAGGATAAAATACGATTCCTTTACTAACTTATAGTTACGGCGCCGGAACGGATTTTCTTTCGTCGCGGCAAAACGCAGCTGCTCATTAATATGATACTGCACCGCCAACAGGAAAGCTGTTAAAAGTTAAAAAATAAAGAGATATCTTTTTAACAGGAGAATGGCTTAAACCTAATATCTATACTTTCTTTAACTATCTAACCTGAACGGGTTTTTGGTATGTGAAGATAAGAGTTAACTAAACAGAACCACAAAAGCTGTGATTCTAAGATGCTCTTGCCGTCAGGTGTTAACCAACCGGAAAGAAAGCTGTTAAAACACCGATAGCCACCAGCAGAAGAGCTTTGTCAATATACTACAGCCCCCAACAATAGCTATAAGAGACCGCAGGTAATCGTTGATATTTCTCTGTTATTCGTTATATTTAAGCTTTACAAGGCTTCGAGGGTGGCGTACATAAACTGCGGCCTCTCATAGCCTGACGTTACCTGCAAGCCGATTTAAACAGCCATACCAAAATTATATTACAATTTTTTAAAATAAAACATAGACAGACTTGTCTGTTCGTTTGATGTTTTATACCTTTGTTGAACAATTAGGTAAATATGAGTTTTCCGAAAGAAAGAATATTAGAACAAGCTTCCCTATTATTTCATCAACAAGGTTATAACAGTACAGGAATTAACCAAATTATAAGTGAAGCAAATGTAGCAAAAGCTAGTTTTTACCAACATTTTAAATCTAAAGATGATTTATGTGTTGAGTATCTTAATAGAAGACATAAATATTGGTTTAATGAACTTTCAAATTTTACTTTAAAATCTAAAAAATTGAAAGAAAAAATTTTATCTGCATTTGATTTCATAATACATATGAACAATAAAGAGAACTTTAGAGGTTGTAGTTTCTTGAATATTTTATCTGAAATATCAAAAGAACAAGAAAGTATTCTTACAGTTATCCAAACTCACAAAAATGATTTAAGGATTTTTTTTGAACTATTAGTCGAAGATGAATTATTGGCAACACATATTTACCTTCTATTTGAAAGTTCTATTATAGAAAGTCAACTATTTAAATCAAATGAAATCGTAAATAAATCAAAATCGATAGTAAACAATTTAATTTAAAAAAATGGAACAAAAACATCCGCTCCCACCTTTCACCCTGGAAACTGCAAAACTGAAAATTCAAATGGCTGAAGATGCTTGGAATTCACAGAATCCAGAAAAAGTTTCATTAGCATATACTATTGACAGCGAATGGAGAAACCGAAATACATTTGTCAATGGTAGAAAAGAAATTGTAAAATTCTTAGCTGATAAATGGAAAAAGGAATTAAATTATAAGCTCAAAAAAGAGTATTGGTCACATTCAGAAAATAGAATTGCGGTTAGATTTGAATATGAATATCAAAACAAAGATGGTAAATACTTCAGAGCCTATGGGAACGAAAATTGGGAATTTGATGAGAATGGACTAATGAAAAAAAGGTATGCAAGTATAAACGACCTTGAAATCAATGAGTCTGAAAGATATTTGTAGAAAGGCCTGCAGGTAACAGCATATATACCTCAGAGGGGGTGGGCGTTGTAAGTTAGGCTGTTTTTCATTACCTTACTTCGGCATCGGCGGATACTGAACTGCTATACCCCTCCCCTCCGAAGGTATATATCAACGTTATGAAACATTAAATAAGTAAAATGGAGTTCACAAAAGAAAACATAGCCTTGATTAGGGATATAATCGCAATAATTGGTTTCCCATTAATTGTTTACCGTTTATGGATATTGAAATCTACCTTTGAACAAGATCATGAAAATAAAAGAAATTCTAAAGCTGTGGATTTAATCAAAGATTGGACTAAATCACTAAATAGTAAATCATCTACAGCTAGAAAATTAGTGGAAACATTTGACCAACAACAATGCATTAAGCTAAATAAGCAAGAGACCTTTGAAATAGAAGATTCGGAAAGCAATAAAAAGTATTTTAAAGTTATATTTGAATCAGAACCTACTGCAGCTAATTCAAAGATTTCAATTGATTATGAGAATTCATCTAAACTTCGATGGGAAATTATTACTTACCTTAATACTTTAGAAAGTATACTAACTGCATATAGACATAATGTTGCAGACCGAGAGATTTTAAAAGAACAATTTACATACCTAGTTAAGCCAGAGGAAAACCATTATGTTTTAGCAGAATTTAGAAAAGCGTCAGGGGACAAAAACTATCCTGCAATTCTAGATTTTGCAGAGGAATTAAAGAATGATATGAATAAAAATAATAATGGAAAACCTAAAACAGGTCGACTTTGGGGGTGGAAAAAAAAATAAACGTTTCATAACATTAGGTATAAGCAAGCGGGCGGAATGTAGGAGTAGAAACATTAACACCTTAAGCAAACTTTATATTACGGCGGATACGGACTGCCAGGCAAACGCCCGCCTGCTCATACCCGTTACGTTGGGCGCAAGGCAAAGAATGCTTCATCAACGTTTTAATCATTAATTTTAATCGGATTTTATAAAAGGATTATTATAAAATAAATAATATAATTTTCAAAAGTGTTAATATGAAATACCTAATTCTATATTTTGTGTTTTTATCTTCAAATGTTTTTGGTCAAAATTTATCAATAAAAGAAATGGAGTCCTATTTAGGGAACAATAAAAATGATGTCATAACAATCATTAAAAACAAGGGATTTAAGTCAGTAACATCTGGAGAGATAAAAAATGCAGGTGATGAAATGGCCACCCAACTTACTAAAGTTACAGGGAAGAAACTTAAGGCGGAAAATTTATCTCTAAATAGTTATTCTCTAACTCTAATAGTTGATGAAAAAGGATTGATTAGAGCTATTCAGATAGGAACGAAAAGACTTAAAGGAGACGAAGTAACTAATCGAATTCAAGAAATCGAGAAAGCAGGGTTTGTCAAAAACTCCGATAGAGAGGGAAGTGATGGACGGTCGAATATTAAGGATTATGAAAAAAAGGATAATATCTGCTCTTTGGCTATTTACTTTAATGGAGGATATACAAATACAATGTACTCTAAAAATTTATTGAATTAGCAGAGATAGAGAATAAGATATGTTGAGTGAAAAATGATTAATCAAGCTATTGAATAAAGAAAGCCCAGCGCCCAACAGCATATATACCTCAGAGGGGGTGGGCGTTGTTAGTCTGACTGTTTCTCATTATCTTACTTCGGCATCGGCGGATAGTGCACTGCTTTGAAATCCCCCTCCGAAGGTATATATCAACGTTGGGGGCTATAGATTGCGAATCTCAGGCATATCTGCTATAAAACCATGTTCCTAAAAAGGGGCAGGTTGGTAAGCTATCGCAGGATAAAATACGATTCCTTTACTAACTTATAGTTACGGCGCCGGAACGGATTTTCTTTCGTCGCGGCAAAACGCAGCTGCTCATTAATATGATACTGCACCGCCAACAGGAAAGCTGTTAAAAGTTAAAAAATAAAGAGATATCTTTTTAACAGGAGAATGGCTTAAACCTAATATCTATACTTTCTTTAACTATCTAACCTGAACGGGTTTTTGGTATGTGAAGATAAGAGTTAACTAAACAGAACCACAAAAGCTGTGATTCTAAGATGCTCTTGCCGTCAGGTGTTAACCAACCGGAAAGAAAGCTGTTAAAACACCGATAGCCACCAGCAGAAGAGCTTTGTCAATATACTACAGCCCCCAACAATAGCTATAAGAGACCGCAGGTAATCGTTGATATTTCTCTGTTATTCGTTATATTTAAGCTTTACAAGGCTTCGAGGGTGGCGTACATAAACTGCGGCCTCTCATAGCCTGACGTTAGCAAACATTTAAAAAAATGAAGTATGCCTTTTTATTTTTTGTATTAGTATTGTTTAGTTCTCTCGATGGATTAGGATATACTTTAATCTTTGAAACAGAGAAGCATTTGATAAAAACAGATACGAATTCTTTTTATGACTTAGTCAGAAAAAATTATAGAGAAACGAGAATTCTTGAAATTAAAAATGAAATTAATTATAGAAGTAAAAAAAGTGATGATGGAAATGTAAAAATGGACGGCATAAATTTGAATTTATATCTGGACGAAAAAAGACTTTCTTATGAAGCATCATGCTTAAGATATAATGAAATTTATAAATTAATTGAAAATAATAAAGCCCAAATTATCTATAAAAATGATTTAAAAGAAGTATCTAAAATTAAGATAAAAAAGAAAGGTTCTAAGTCAAAAGGAGAAATTTTAAAAATCTATTATGACAAAAGGAATAAAGAGGTGATTTTAAAAAGAGTTATTTATAGAATAGTTTGCAGAGGAGGTCCACGGTGGAGAAATGAGTAAAAACGTTTGCTAACAGCATATATGCCTCAGTGGTGGCGGGCGTTGCAAGTCAGGCTGTTTCTCATTATCTTTCTTCTCTGCCGGCGGATAGTGAACTACTTTAAAATCCACCACCGAAGGCATATATCAACGTTATGTGGAATTAAAAATAACCCAATCAAGTGACAGTTGACAATTTAATAATTATAAAAGGTGGTGCTTACAACGACGTAAAGAGAGCGTTAAAGCAATGGATTGACCTTTATTCAAATGACCTTGAGGACGGTTTGACTTTTAAATTGTTTAAGAATGGTCGTGGTAATCATATGATACAAGCAGATGAACGACTTGATAATGACAAATTCTATTATCTCATAAACTACCTTAAATATCCTGAAGGTGTTGATTATAAAATTGATGTTGAGGGTTTTACAGTAGGCAAAGATGATAATTTGTTGAAAGGCAGGAGATTATTAGTTTATATTTCCCAGTCTGATAAAGATTATGATAATGTTTTTGTTGTTACTAATGAGAACAATAGCTATAAAGTTGACTTTGGTGGTAAAATATTAAAAGCATTAGAAAGTAGAGTTTTCGTATTTCCGGTAAATCTTTCATTTGAAAATCCTGAAATATTGAAAATCAATCAGAAAGAATTTGCTAAGAAGAAATTAGAAACTAATAAAAGTTACATAGATAAGCGATTCAAATTAATTTCCGTTATTGTACTTGGCCTAATGCTAATCAGTGCATTTACTTGTTTTTACGACCAGAAAGTATTTATTAAATTCACATTCTTTATTGGTTTGGGTTTAGGGGTATGGTTTTTTGGTGATTATAAAATGTTGCAATCAAACAAATATTATGCATACTGTTTGTTATTATCTATAGCTTTTTTGTCCTATTCAATTCTAATAAATCAAGAATTGAATTTAAAAGATGGAATTATTGACTTAGGGGCACTATGCCCAATAGCATTATTAATTGTTCAAAAGCCAACGAGGTTTATTTTTAAATCTCTTTTAAATAGAGAGCCAGTGATTGACAGACCACCTCCAACTTTTTGGGATGGGGTTTATACAGTAATATTGTTTTTAAGTTTTGTAATCGTGCCATTCATAATTATGGATAGCTTGAAATAGAATGAAAACGCCACATAACAGCATATATGCCTCAGAGGGGGTAAGCGTTGTTAGTCAGGTTGTTTCTCAATATCTTGCTTCGGCATCGGTGGATATTGAACTGCTATAAAATCCCCCTCCGAAGGCATATATAAACGTTGGCGGCTATAGATTGCGAATCTCAGGCATATCTGCTATAAAACCATGTTCCTAAAAAGGGGCAGGTTGGTAAGCTATCGCAGGATAAAATACGATTCCTTTACTAACTTATAGTTACGGCGCCGGAACGGATTTTCTTTCGTCGCGGCAAAACGCAGCTGCTCATTAATATGATACTGCACCGCCAACAGGAAAGCTGTTAAAAGTTAAAAAATAAAGAGATATCTTTTTAACAGGAGAATGGCTTAAACCTAATATCTATACTTTCTTTAACTATCTAACCTGAACGGGTTTTTGGTATGTGAAGATAAGAGATTGAATAAGAGTTGACTAAACAGAACCACAAAAGCTGTGATTCTAAGATGCTCTTGCCGTCAGGTGTTAACCAACCGGAAAGAAAGCTGTTAAAACACCGATAGCCACCAGCTGAAGAGCTTTGTCAATATACTACAGCCCCCAACAATAGCTATAAGAGACCGCAGGTAATCGTTGATATTTCTCTGTTATTCGTTATATTTAAGCTTTACAAGGCTTCGAGGTTGGCGTACATAAACTGCGGCCTCTCATAGCCTGACGTTGGGGGCTATAGATTGCGAATCTCAGGCATATCTGCTATAAAACCATGTTCCTAAAAAGGGGCAGGTTGGTAAGCTATCGCAGGATAAAATACGATTCCTTTACTAACTTATAGTTACGGCGCCGGAACGGATTTTCTTTCGTCGCGGCAAAACGCAGCTGCTCATTAATATGATACTGCACCGCCAATAGGAAAGCTGTTAAAAGTTAAAAAATAAAGAGATATCTTTTTAACAGGCGAATGGCTTAAACCTAATACCTGTTCTTCGTTTAACTGCCTGCCCCGAACGGGTTCTTGTTTGTAAAGATAAGAGGTTGAACAAGAGTAACTAAACAGAACCGCAAAAGCTGTGATTCGAAGATGCTCATGCCGTCAGGTATTAACCAACCGGAAAGAAAGCTGTTAAAACACCGGTAGCCACCAGCTGAAGAGCTTTATCAATATACTACAGCCCCCAACAATAGCTATAAGAGACCGCAGGTAATCGTTGATATTTCTCTGTTATTCGTTATATTTAAGCTTTACAAGGCTTCGAGGTTGGCGTACATAAACTGCGGCCTCTCATAGCCTGACGTTGGGGGCTATAGATTACGAATCTCAACCATATCTGCTATAAAACCATGTTCCAATAACGGGGGCAAGTTGGTAAGCTGTCGCAGGATAAAATACGATTCCTTTACTAACTTATAGTTACGGCGCCGGAACGGATTTTCTTCCGTCGCGGCAAAACGCAGCTGCTCATTAATATGATACTGCACCGCCAATAGGAAAGCTGTTAAAAGTTAAAAAATAAAGAGATATCTTTTTAACAGGCGAATGGCTTAAACCTAATACCTGTTCTTCGTTTAACTGCCTGCCCCGAACGGGTTCTTGTTTGTAAAGATAAGAGGTTGAACAAGAGTAACTAAACAGAACCGCAAAAGCTGTGATTCGAAGATGCTCATGCCGTCAGGTATTAACCAACCGGAAAGAAAGCTGTTAAAACACCGGTAGCCACCAGCTGAAGAGCTTTATCAATATACTACAGCCCCCAACAATAGCTATAAGAGACCGCAGGTAATCGTTGATATTTCTCTGTTATTCGTTATATTTAAGCTTTACAAGGCTTCGAGGTTGGCGTACATAAACTGCGGCCTCTCATAGCCTGACGTTAGCTGTCACCACAAAAACATCAATTATCAAACATGAACGAATTAATTTCGCCTAAATACCAAATGAAACTTGTAGCAGAAGTGGAAAAAGCTATTTGGGGTGAATATAACTCGTATAAAAATGCTAAAAATTATATCCTTAAATGGTATGTGTATGACGAGCAAAACTTTCATTGGGAAAATTTTAGAATTATAGAAAAGGAAGATAAAAATATTGATTTAAATTCCACCTTGCATTCAATGCCAGGAGATATTCTTTTAAAAATTGCAATAGACTTAGGGGTAGATACGCCTGATTTTATTCCCTCTATTCCTACTTTCAAAAACGAGATAAAGTCTGAATACAAAACTGCATATGATACTTTTAATAAAGCATATAAACAAATTGAATCAGACCCTGGTACAGCTATAGGGCTTGCAAACTCTGCACTTGAAAGTATTATCAAAGAGATATTAAAAGATGATAGAATTCAATCAAAAATAAAAGGCAATGAAACGCTCTATCAATTGAGTTCAATTGTACTTAAGGAATTTAAATTAACTTGCACAGAACATCCTAAAGAAATTAAGACAATTGGAAATTCTTTGCTTGCTATTAACCAAGCCATTGAAAAGCTAAGAAGTGAAAGAACTCATTTTCACGGAAAAACGAGTGATGATTTAGTGATTGAAGACACAATCTATGCATATTTCATTGTGAATTCTGTTGCAACCGTTGGATTATTTTTGAATAAATTTTTTAAATCAAAATATCCAAAATCCGAACCTGAAATTGATGATTATAATGATTTGCCATTTTGAAAAATAAAAAGGCGAACAGCTAGCACTGTGTATATGTCATGGGGCGGTTCTGCTTGTAAGTCATGCTGTTTATCTTTATCTTGCTTTGGTACTGTGGGATAGAGAACTGCTTTAAAAACGCCCCACGCCACATACACTAAACGTTGTGGTGCATTTTAAAAATGAGCTAACATTGAATAATAACACAATTTACTGCTTTATAGCTACAAAAGAATGAATTTATGAATTTGAGAATAACTGCATTAATTTTAGTACTGCTCACCTCTTGCGAATCTTTTAATCAAGAAAAAATTGAATCTATAACCCAAGGTTATTCAAAAGATAATTTTAGAGGTTTATGGCAGGCTCAACTGATTAATACTTATGAAATAAGTAAAGAAAATGATTCTGAAGGATCATTGGTTGATTATCTTTCAGCGGTTGAATTTGAAGAGGAAATTGCAATAGACTCTTTGAATTTTAATTTTTTTAAAGATTCTGTTGTGATTATAGCCAATAGAGAAAGATATAAGTTTTATTATGAGATTGATACTACTTATAATCCTAAAATCACTCTTATTGATAAAGGACAACTTTCTATCCTTGATATTGAAAAGTTTAACAATGATACAATTGTCTTAAGAAATATGGCTATAAGTACCGAAAGAAAAGAAGGAAAAAGATTTATAGGAAGTCATTATTTATTAACTAGATAATATTTAAAAAAACGCACCACAACAACTAAGGCTTCGTTGGGTATGTAATGCCCACAATGAAGCCAGTGTTGTACGAAACCGGGGGTAACGCTATGGGGATTGCTGTTCTGGGTTGGGGTTTTCTGTAGGTTAGAATTGAGGGCCAATGCAGTTTTTTGCAAATTATGATTTCGCAGTTTTGGGTTTATAAGTTAAATCTACCGCCTCAATTTTCGATTTTTTGACCTTTTAAAGCTGTTTTTGTTGCCGTATAGGCATACCTTTCCCATTGCCACCAATGTGGCTGTGTTTTTAATTGGTTATATAGTCCAGGGACTTTTTCCAGACAGGAGGGCCTCTTTTGTTTATGACACCAATCGGGATCAACGCTTCTTCTTTGCAACAAGGGCAAACTTTTGGGTTGTAGGTTTCCAGGGTTCGTACCTCCTTGGCTTTGTTGATATCTTTTTCCAGTTGCCCTAATATTTCCGGAATGCTTGCCTTTTTGGAGGAGCTGCTCAAAATACCATAATGCCTGATGCGCATAAAGCCTCTTGGCAGGACATGCATAGAGAACCTTCGTATAAACTCCATGGCATCAAGTTCCATCTCAAGCTTTTTGGCGCCTTGCCGGTAATCCTTATACCCGAACGTGACGGTGTCCTTTCCTACTTCCCTGATGCGGTGATTGCTTATGGCGATCTTGTGGGTGTACCTTCCGAGGTATTCCAGGACAGCTTTGGGATGCCCAAATGGACGTTTGGCATATATGACCCAATCTTTTTCAAAAAGGGAGCTTGCCAAAGCTTTGTCTAAATCCGGGATCTTATATTTCAGCTTTTCAACATATTTTGCCCTAAACACCTTGCTCATGGCCTTTACCGGAAAAAGGTATTTGGCCTTGCGTTTTCCTGACTTCTTTTTTCCTTTTGCCGCTTTCCACTTTCCCTGTTTTGTAAGCCCGCCCCCCGGGACGATACAGTGCAGGTGGGGGTGCAGGGACAAGGTCTGCCCCCATGTATGGAGGATCGAAACCATACCTGCCTTTGCCCCCAGGTGTTGAGGGTCTGAGGCAAAAGTGGCCACTGTTTCCCAGGCGGCCTCAAAAAGTGTGTCATACACTTCCTTGGGCTTGCCCATTGCCAAACCGTTCAGTGCATCTGGCAAGGTGAACACCACATGGAAATATGGTACGGGCAAAAGCTCCCCCTCCCGTTTTCGGATCCAATCTTCCCGGTTCTTGCCCTGGCACTTTGGGCAATGACGGTTCCTGCAACTGTTATAGCTGATCCGTTCCACGCCACATGCTTTACAGGCATATATATGCCCGCCCATGGCATTGGTACGGCAGCGCATAAGGGCACCTAAAGTGCGGAGCTGCCACCTGTTTATGTTGGGGTGGCTTTCCACTTTTGGCCAATGTTTTTTCAGGACATGGGCCACTTCATGTTGCGCCCTCATTGCTTAGAGGGGTATAAAGAGTCAAGCGGGCTGAACGGTTTTTGCCTGCCGGACTGGGCGACATGGAGGTAGACCATGGTTGTCTGGACACATGCATGGCCGAGGAGGTCTTTAATGGTCATGATGTTGAGCCCGTCCTCCAAAAGGTGCGTAGCGTAAGTATGCCGCAGGGTGTGTACGTTTACCGCTTTTTCAATGCCCGCATCTTTGGCAGCCTGTCTTATGGCCCACTGGACACCGCGCTGTGAATACCTGCCGTCAAAGTCTCCACCTGCACAGCCTTCGGGTTTTCCGTTAAAAAGCCATTCCTCGGGCCGCTCGGCATCAATATAAGTTTTTAGGCCTCTGATGAGCATATCGCTGAGGGGGACATATCGGTCTTTGTTGCCTTTGCCATGTACAAGGAGCGCTTTTCGGTCAAAGTCCAGATCTGCAAGTTTGATGCCCCGTCCTTCAAAACATCTCAGCCCACAGCCATACAGCAGTCCGATAAGGACCCGGTGCTTGAGCAGCTTTGGAGTGCACAGTAGCCGTTTTACTTCTTCACGGCTCAGTACGACAGGTAGCCTTTTGTCCTTTTTGATAGACGGTAGCTCGATGCGTTTGTCTTTGAGCCCTTCTATCCGGTAAGCATAGCGGAGGGCATAAACGGTAAATTTAAAATAGGTTTCCGATGGGCTTTCGTGCTGCTCTTTTACCAAGAAGAGGTAGTCGTTGATCTGGTCGGGGTCTACTTCTGTGGGAACTTGGTCAAAGTGGAGGGCAATTTTTGCAAGGTGCCGGGTGTAATTGTTGACGGTACTTTGACTCTTTCCGGCAACAGTTATTTTTTTGCGAAACTTTTCATAAAATTCCTGAAAACCTGCTACCTTAGAACATGCGGTTTGAATAATGGTTGGCTTTTTTTTTCATGGTAATTAATTTAAAGTGAAAATTTACTTTGATAAAAAGTTAACCTTTATTCGCTGCTTTCAAAAACTACCGTAGGTTTAGTACAACAACATATATACCTCAGAGGGGGTGGGCGTTGTTTGTCAGGCTGTTTCTCATTATCTTACTTCGGCATCGGTGGATAATGGACTGCTATAAAATCCCCCTCCGAAGGTATATATAAACGTTGTGCGGCATACAAAAAAAGCCAACGCTCGGTCAAGCACATTTGGTTTTTGCCGACACACAAAGCCAAACGCTGAAAAACCAAAAGAGCTTGCCCTTTCCCACCGCTGAAAAAGACGATATTTCATTAAAAGTTTATATATTTGCATCTGATGCTAATTAATATGAATAAAAAAGCAATTAACAGGCTGAAAGTAGTTTTAGTAGAACACGGAAAGACCAATAAATGGCTTGCCGAAAAACTAGATAAAAACGAAACGACTGTTTCAAGATGGTGCACAAACGAGGTTCAGCCTTCTTTGGAAACTTTGATACAAATAAGCGAACTGCTGAACATTGATGTAAAAGAACTGATTTACTCAACTCAAAAAGATTAAACGGATGAAATTAGAACTAAAAATAGAAGACAATAAAATATTTGCCCCATTAAAGGACAAATGGTTAGTGCTAACACCAGAGGAAAAAGTTAGACAGACCTACATCTGCCGACTTGTAAATCATTACGGTTACTCGCTTGAACAAATGCAACAAGAGGTTACTGTTGCCGAAGGCAACAAAAGAGGCACAGGCAGAGCCAGTGCCGATATTGTTGTTTGGAAAAGTAAAGAAGAAGTTGAGAAAAAAGCACCTTCGATTGTAGTTGAGTGTAAAGCTGACAATATTGATATTGTTGAGGGCGATTACTTTCAGGGTTCGCATTATGCTCGTTACGTAAAGTCACCGTTTTTTGTAACTACCAATCTAAAGCATACCAAAGTTTTTAAAGTAAATCTTGACGGCTATCCAAAAGACTTGGAAGATGAAATTCTTGATATTCCTACCAATCAAGATTTACAAAGTGAGAAAAAAGTAAAAGACTTATTAACTCAAACCAAAGCATTTACAAGAGACGAATTCAGTAATCTACTTTTTAGATGCCATAACATCATTAGAAATAATGATAAACTTTCACCCGAAGCTGCATTTGACGAAACAAGTAAAATTCTTTTTATGAAAATCCGCTACGAGCGGAATCCAGACGAAGACAATATATTTTCACTTAAACAATTCAAAAAACAAGAATCTCAATACGAGAAAAACATACGACCAATTAACGTAAAACGAAACGGACCAAAAGACGACATTCCGTATATGGATTATTGGTTTGAATTGACAAAAGACGAGTTTAAGGATGATGACCTTTTCGACTCAAACGAAAAGATAAAAATCAAACAAGGAAGTTTTGAAGCGATTGTAAAAGCATTAGAAATATATAACCTTTCAACAACTTCTGATGACATTAAAGGAATTGCCTTTGAAAAATTTCTTGGCAGAACATTCAGAGGTGAATTAGGACAATTCTTTACACCAAGAACTGTAGTTGATTATATAGTTGAAATTCTAGACCCACAAGAGGGCGAAACTGTTTGCGACCCTTGTTGTGGTAGTGGTGGATTTTTAATTAAGGCTTTTGAATATGTAAGAAGCAAAATTGAAAATGAAATCAAAGAAGCTAAAGATCAGGTAAAACTAAAATATTACACAGACGAGTATTACAATGCTTCAAAAAAGGAGCAAGAGAAAATTGACCAAAAAGTAAACGACCAATTTACACTACTCAATTCTGAACTTGATATATTAAATCCTGAAAGCCGTTTAAGACGTCTTTCCTATGATTGCATTTTTGGCACGGATGCCAACCCAAGAATGGCACGAACAGCAAAAATGAATATGATAATGCACGGTGACGGTCACGGTGGCGTTCACCATCACGATGGATTATTAAATGTAAACGGAATATTTGACGGTCGTTTTGATATTATATTAACCAATCCACCTTTTGGAGCAAGGGTTGAAAAATCTTTAAAAATTACCGAGCAAGACAAATACACAGATATCGAGCGTATTGCAAAATATACTGAACGCTACAAAGAGGATTATGTAAAAGCACTAAAACAAATCAATGACAACATTGGAAAGCCCGTTTTAAGTCTATTTGACACAGGCAAAATGAGCAGTTTAACAGAAGTGCTTTTTATAGAGCGTTGTCTTGACTTACTTAAACCAGGCGGGAGAATGGGAATTGTTTTACCTGAAGGAGTTTTGAATAATACCAAACTTCAAAAAGTACGAGATTATGTAGAAGGCAAGGCAAAAATCATCAACATTACTTCTATTCCGCAAGATGTATTTATTGCTTCGGGTGCTACTGTAAAACCAAGTTTGCTATTCTTCAAAAAATTTACTGAGGAAGAAGCAAAACAATATGCTTCCATTCTTAAAACAGCCAAAACAAACGCCAAAAATAAATACAGTAAAGAAATTGCCGACTTGCAAGAAAAGATAAAAACAAGAGGTCTTGATAAAGACGAGAAAAAAGAACTGCGAGACAAACTAAATCAAGTACAGCAACAAATGGAAGATGAAATTAAATTGGAAGTGAAGACCAATTTTGATTATGAAATCCCAATTGTTGAAGTTGAAAAGGCAGGTATTAGCACAACAGGTGCAAAAATTGAAAACGAATTAGAACCAGTAGCTAAAGAGTTCACCAAATACCGTATTGAGAAACAACTTTGGAAAGAACGTTATACCACAGTTCAATATGATGAGTATGATGAAAAATTTCAACGAGTAGTTGCGTTTGGCGAACCAGAAACATTTTACACGAATTATGCAAAAATCAATCAATAACACAATGGAATGGTTTAAAACAATCCCATTCAGTGATGTTGTGTTATGGGATGTAAAACGATATTCGTTTGAGAAAATAAAGTCGCAATACCCTATTGTAAAATTGGGAATGCACATTCAAGAAGAAAGCCATAAAGTTAAATTGGCTGACTATCCTGATGCAGAATTTGGCATTTTAGGCGTAAACAACAAAATTGGCATTTTTGATGCCTACAAAGAAAAGGGAGCTAACATTAACCAATCCTACAAGAAAATGGAAAAGGGTTGGTTGGCTTACAATCCGTATCGTGTAAATGTGGGTAGTATCGGTTTGCGAACGAATGAACACGAAAACGAATATATAAGCCCTGCTTATGTAGTATTTAGTTGCAAACAAACTTTGTTACCCGATTTTCTTTTTAAACTCTTTAAAACAGAACGATTTAATAAAGTAATAAACGCAAGCACCACAGGCTCGGTAAGGCAAAATTTGACTATTGATATTTTAAAGTCATTGGATATTCCTTTGCCACCAATTGAAGTTCAAAAAAAGATTCTTGATAAATACTATTCTGAAAGCAAAAAATCAATAGATTTTGCCAAAAAATCAAATCAGATTGGTTTTGAAATAGATGCATTCCTTTTAAAAGAGTTGGGAATTAACCTAACGTTAAAAGAGCGTAAAACAGGTTTGTCTTTTACTCAGTTCTCAACAATAGATAGATGGTCAGTAGATTATTTATTTAACCTATCATCAATTGATGGTTTACAGAACGCTAAATACCCTTTACACCCGATTAGTCGATACATCATCGAATCCCAGTATGGTTTATCATCAAAAGCTTCACCTAATCCTGTTGGAACTCCAATGTTAAGAATGAATAATATCAACAATTCTGAATTAGACATCAGTGACTTAAAATATATTACACTTTCCAAGGATGAAAAGAAGAAATATCTATTAGAAAAGGGAGATCTTCTTTTTAATAGAACCAACAGTAAAGAGCTTGTGGGTAAAACAGCAGTATTCAAAGAAGATGAGGAATACACATTTGCATCATATTTAATAAGATTGAAATTAAACAATCTAAAATTAGATGTTGATTACATAAACTTCCTTTTTAATTCACCAATAGGACGTGTACAGATTGACCTTATTAGTCGGCAAGTATTAGGACAAGCTAATGTCAATGCCCAAGAATTAAGAGAGTTTGTTTTCCCGATTCCAGATATTGATATACAAAAAAAGATAGCAAACGAGGCATTATTGATGAAGGAAAAACAAAATTCATTGCTTGCCCAATCTGAAGAACAGAAAATCAATGCCATTACTAATGTTCAAAATTCGGTACTTTCAATATGAGACTAGAAAAGCTAGAAATCAACACACGTTTTAAGAATTTGGAAAATTTCGAAATAGATTTTTCAAACAAAGAAGGCATTACGGTTTTGATTGGCAACAATGGAAGTGGGAAAAGTAATATTTTAGAAGCTATTAGTAGTGTTTTTGCAGGCTTGTACGATAATAAACACAATCCAAGTTTCAATTATGATCTTACCTACACAAAAGACACTTACAGTGTGCAGGTGAAATTTGAAAATGGTAATTATGAAACCAAAGTAAATGGAACTGATACTTCTTTAAAATCAGAACATTTACCGAGCCAATTAATAAGCTCATATAGCGGAGAAGAAAGTCGTCTTTGGGAAACCTACTACAAACCATTTTATGATGAATACACCAAAGCTTTAAAAGGTGCATCAATTCCAGATTCTGAATTAATTTACATCAATAAATATTATTGGAATATTGCTCTTTTAACTCTTCATTTCTACGATTTTGCCGCATTTGAAGATATTAGAAAGTTTTGCCACGCCACATTGGGCATTCAAACGGTCAACTACATCAAATTCGATTTTGATATTCCGACTCTAGGAACTTGGTTAAAAAATCCAAATCCTGTTACCAACTTGGTTATGACTTTGAACCCGAACAAAGACGCTTCGGTTCAAATGACTTTAGAAGAGTTTAAGGAAAAACTTGACTTCATTAACGAGATTGATTTGTTCAAATATCTTGCTGCGGCATTTATGCCAAAGGATGATAAGGTAATCACCAAAATTGAAATCGACTACAACACAGGATTAAAAGCCGAAAGTTTAAGCGAAGGCGAAAAGAAACTTTTACTCATAATGCTGATTTTGGAAGTTATTGGAGATGAGAATTCTTTGATACTTCTTGACGAGCCAGACAGTCATATCCACCTTTCCAACAAGGAACAAATTGAAAAGCTTTTAAAAGCCTATTCAAACCGAGAAAATATAATTACGACTCACTCGCCAACACTTACACATAATTTCGACTTAAAACACATTACAATGCTTTCTAAAAAAGCAAATAATGATGCACAAGTGGAAGCAATGGAAAAGCAGAAAATTGTTTACGAGTTAACGAAAGGCATTTGGAGTTATCAAGAGCAAAACATTTTTCTCAACTCTCAAAAAGATATATTACTAGTTGAAGGGAAAACAGATGAAGTTTTCCTTAAAAAGGCTTTGGAAGTATTGAAACAAACAGAACCTAGATACTCCAACCTTGAATTCGAATATCTACCTTGTGGCGGAGCTGAAGGAGTTAAATTGTTAACTGAAAAATTTACACCAAAAGTAGGACAACATATAATCGCTTTTTTCGATAGCGACCAATCAGGATGGGGTGCAGTCAATAAAATATTTAACCGAACAAGTGCAAATGCATTTAATAATGGTAATTTCAACAAATACCGCAAGAAGGGCGAAATATGGATTTCAATTTATCCAACACGCCAATGGTATAGAGGAGGTCTAAATTTTAATATAGAGGACTACTTTAGTAAAAATCTGCTAAATCAATATGTTTTAAGTTCATTTAAAGGATTAGACTCGATTGTCACTAAAAATCAAGTAAAAAGATTATTAGAGCAAGACTGTAATGGATTTCCCGACTCTGAATTCAAGCACTTTAAAAGTGTTTTTGATTTGATATTGGAAATAAAAACGAAATAATGCCAACGCTAAAGCCATACACATTTGCAATTCGCACAAGCCGACACGCAAGCCGAAATTTGCAAAAGAGTATGTCTTTGCCAACGCTGACAAACGACCGAAAAAAAAGTACGACCGCACAACATTGTATAAGAGCAATAGCGGGTGAAGCGGTAAAATCAAGGTCTGTGCATTTAATAAACTTTGGTGGTGTCGGACAGGTAATCGCCTTGAAATCCGCTACTGCTCTTATACTTGACCGTTGGGGGCTATAGATTGCGAATCTCAGGCATATCTGCTATAAAACCATGTTCCTAAAAAGGGGCAGGTTGGTAAGCTATCGCAGGATAAAATACGATTCCTTTACTAACTTATAGTTACGGCGCCGGAAACGGATTTTCTTTCGTCGCGGCAAAACGCAGCTGCTCATTAATATGATACTGCACCGCCAACAGGAAAGCTGTTAAAAGTTAAAAAATAAAGAGATATCTTTTTAACAGGAGAATAGCTTAAACCTAATATCTATACTTTCTTTAACTATCTAACCTGAACGGGTTCTTGTTTGTGAAGATAAGAGGTTGAACAAGAGTAACTAAACAGAACCACAAAAGCTGTGATTCGAAGATGCTCATGCCGTCAGGTATTAACCAACCGGAAAGAAAGCTGTTAAAATACCGGTAGCCACCAGCTGAAGAGCTTTATCAATATACTACAGCCCCCAACAATAGCTATAAGAGACCGCAGGTAATCGTTGATATTTCTCTGTTATTCGTTATATTTAAGCTTTACAAGGCTTCGAGGTTGGCGCACATAAACTGCGGCCTCTCATAGCCTGACGTTGGGGGCTATAGATTGCGAATCTCAGGCATATCTGCTATAAAACCATGTTCCTAAAAAGGGGCAGGTTGGTAAGCTATCGCAGGATAAAATACGATTCCTTTACTAACTTATAGTTACGGCGCCGAAACGGATTTTCTTTCGTCGCGGCAAAACGCAGCTGCTCATTAATTTGATACTGCACCGCCAACAGGAAAGCTGTTAAAAGTTAAAAAATAAAGAGATATCTTTTTAACAGGAGAATGGCTTAAACCTAATACTATACTTTCTTTAACTATCTAACCTGAACGGGTTTTTGGTATGTGAAGATAAGAGATTGAATAAGAGTTGACTAAACAGAACCACAAAAGCTGTGATTCTAAGATGCTCTTGCCGTCAGGTGTTAACCAACCGGAAAGAAAGCTGTTAAAACACCGATAGCCACCAGCTGAAGAGCTTTGTCAATATACTACAGCCCCCAACAATAGCTATAAGAGACCGCAGGTAATCGTTGATATTTCTCTGTTATTCGTTATATTTAAGCTTTACAAGGCTTCGAGGTTGGCGCACATAAACTGCGGCCTCTCATAGCCTGACGTTATCGGCAATAAAATAAGTACATGCCAAAAAAAATATCATATAATGTTCCTGGGATAGGGAATCTAACTGCCAATTTGTTTAACTATACAATAAATCTGTATGATTTTATTGACCAATATGGGCATATAAAACGATTTAGAAGAATACACCAATTGGGAAGACTAATTGATGTTTTTCAAGGGGCACATCATAATAGATATGAATATGTTTTTCTTCAATTGTCCTTGATTTCAGAATTGTGTGCTAATAAAAATTCCGATTTAGGCCTTTCTGGGAAGAGGGAATTTTGTGGTAAAATGAGTAATGACTCAAAATATCCTTCAACTGGAGAACTACTACAATGTTTAGTTCTATTAAATAATATGGGATACCTAGAAGGTACTTTTTCAACATCAAGGGCATGGTTAACCTTGCTTAAAGAACAAAAATCAATATATAAATTTTTTAAAAGTGGACTTGATCCTATCGATAGGCCATTTCTAAATGAGGTTGTGGAAAATTATGACTATTACAGATTTCACTTGGTAATTGCATTATTTCAGCTGCAACGTTATAAGAGGAAAGATAATCATATGGTCGAGTTCGCTACAAAACTTTTAAGAGTATATACAAATCCTGATTGGTCAAACATTCAAATGATTCAGTTAAGAAAGCTGTATGACACTATTAGGCAAATCTCTTTTATAACTCTTGATTCAATTTATGCACCTGTTCCATTTAATCTCGATCTATCTTCAATTCTGCTAAATTTTGATAGCCTCTTAGAGTCACTTTTTATAAAAAATACAACTTACAGGATTGCTTTACATAATTTGGAGCAAGTCTTGCAAAACTCAGTATATATGTCCTCGGACTCTTGTATTAATACAGCTAGGGCTTCTGAAATCATGCTTGTTCAAATTGAAAAGCATATTCCTGTTACTAAAGGAATAACTGATATTCAGCATATATTGAGTCCAAAACAAAGTTTTGAGAATGAAATTCATGACGTTTTAGAATTAGATTGGATAAGGGAGAGGAAAATAATTCAAGAGTTCAGGCTAAGGCCTCAGGATAGAGATAACCTACCAGAACCATTAAAGAATGAAGTTAGATGGGAAATGGAGATAAGAAAAAAACTGGGTGTTTCTAGAGCACGAGTTGGACTGCTAGTAAATGCAAGAAAGAATACAGTAAAACTTGCTTTTGGGATTACAACAATTGATAATCATCAAAGTATCAGAGTTGCCTTAAAAATTTGTTCAGAAATAATTAAATTTAAATCATATATACCTGATAATAGTCCTAATCTAAGAGCGATAGATAATGATGAATTATTATTATCATTTTTACTAAAATCAATTTTTGGATGGAACAAAAGATTTATTCTTGAGAATAAAAATAGGACTAGTAAAGCAGTTATGATTAGTAATGGTAAAACTTCAATGATAAAACAATTAGATGAATATCTTAAATCATCTCCTGATTATCTAAATCAGGATGAAATATTTGAAGTACAGAAGATGAAAGACCTAATTAATAATCTGAACTATTCTGGTTTAACAATCGCTTTCGTGGGAGGGGCCAAGTTATTTATTGAAAATAGCAATGATGGAAGTGCTGAGTTTGATGGAATAGTTTTTTTCCCTAGTATTAATCCGTTAACTAACTTTGGATTTATTCTTGAAGCCAAAAATTATAACAAAGGTGTAACAGATGCGAAAGCTCAACTAAATGATAGAATCAACAAACATATTTCATCTGAATTAGAAATGACTGTTATTGAATTGAATAATCGTTCTGCATTTGCGGGAATAAAATTAAAAGCCGATAACACTGTATAAAAAAGAGCAGCGGGTTCTGTGGTAGCGGAGCCTTCGGTTCTTTTCGCTGGCTGCGGTTTCGGGGGATACTTAACTGCTTGTAAAACCGCTGCCCGTTTTTTATACTAAACGTGTGTGTCTTGAATCTCCTGACACTAAAACAAAAGGAGAGTGCTGTACAAATGATGGAAGACATTTCAGGACATTGTGTTTCAGAAGGAGGTCGAGCGAACTGAACCGGCCAAAGAAGCAATGAATCAAGAAATGAATAGGCCTTCCGCAGACGGTTGTCAGAAACAGTTTGCAAACCACCTTATGCTGCATTGGGCGGAAACTTCCTTTGTGGTGAACGATAAGGAAAAACGGGAGCTATGATTCCCGTAGGTGCGGACTGAGGAGTTGAATAGATTAAACCAGCGGTTAAATTACGTCTCGTAATGTAAAAGAAACGGTGTTGAAAGCAGGTAAGTACGTTTGTACCTGTTATAAGTGCAATGGGCGCTCTGATTACTGATTGCATAACACCCGGGGCAAAGCTGGCAAGAACTCAGTACAGGCATTTGTATGGAACAAGAGAAGTCGCTGTTGCTCTGTGAACCCTAACAGGGAAGCAGACATGCAAGGATAGCATGAAACAGCGGTGGCGGACTAAGTCGTAGTAGTGATGAAGCTCCTGTAATGGGAGTGGAGCGAAGGGCTTAGCCTGTTTAGTCTTAGAATTATTAACAACCATTAAGAATGGGATGATTGACTATTACGAGACAAAGTCACAGCCAATAACCAGAATCATGGTGTGGCGTGCATATAAGAAAGTAAGAGCCAACAAAGGCAGCCATGGCATAGATAAAATGGACTGGGATATGTTAGATAAAGATCTACAGCCTCAGATCTATAAACTATGGAACAGGCTGAGCTCAGGCAGTTACTTTCCAATGCCCGTCAGAGAATCAGCGATTAAGAAAAAGTCAGGCGGGGTACGCAAATTAGGAATCCCCACCATTTTAGATCGTATAGCTCAGGAAGTAGTAAAAACCCATCTTGAGCGGATCATGGAACCTCAGTTTCACAACAGCTCCTTTGGGTATCGTCCAGGTAGAAACTGCCATCAGGCGGTAAATCAGGCATGGGCCAATGTCTTTAACCACGAATGGGCAATAGACCTCGATATCAAAAGCTTCTTTGATACAATTGATCATGACATGCTCCTAAAGGCAGTTGAGCATTACTGCCAGGATAAGTGGGTTCTGTTGTATGTGAAAAGATGGTTAGAGGCAGGGATCATACAAGGGGATGGATGCTATATAGACAGGACAAGTGGAACACCTCAGGGTGGAGTAATTAGCCCTTTACTGGCCAATATCTTTCTGCATGTATGCTTTGACAAGTGGATGGAGAAATACCATCCGCGAAAACCGTTTGAGAGGTATGCTGATGACATAGTGGTGCATTGCAAATCAGAAAGTCAGGCTCTATACATGCGTGACAAGATTCAGAGACGCATGTCAGCCTGTAAGCTGGAACTGAACAAGGAGAAATCTAAAATAATAAACCTTCGGGGGGAATCTGAAAATAAGTATTGCCGGAGCTTTGATTTTCTGGGCTTCACCTTTCGTCCGGAATGGACAAGACTGAAGTCAGGTCTGCGTTTAATGCCACGATTCCATATCAGCCATAAATCCGTAATCAGTGTGCTGGAAAAGTTCAGGAGAAAGAAAATTCATAAGTGGCGTAAAAGCCTTGAAGAACTTGCCCGTGAACTGAATCCTGTAATCAGGGGAGTAATTAATTATTATTGCTATAAATGGTCAAACCACACCCGCAGGATATGGTACGAACTAAACAACAGATTATTGAAGTGGGTGAAATGGGAGAAGGGGTTGTACAAGCGCTCTGCTAACAGATGGCTCAGGGAAAAGTATAAAGCAAAACCAGACTTATTCGCACACTGGAAATTGGTATATCCAAAAGTAGCAATACATTTGTGACTGAACAGGAAGAGCCGTATGAAGGGAGACTTTCACGTACGGTTCTGTGAGAACCTTGGGGTGAAACTCCCCGGGGTGACTCGACTGGGGGCTATAGATTACGAATCTCAACCATATCTGCTATAAAACCATGTTCCAATAAAGGGAGCAGGTTGGTAAGCTATCGCAGGATAAAATACGATTCCTTTACTAACTTATAGTTACGGCGCCGGAACGGATTTTCTTTCGTCGCGGCAAAACGCAGCTGCTCATTAATATGATACTGCACCGCCAACAGGAAAGCTGTTAAAAGTTAAAAAATAAAGAGATATCTTTTTAACAGGAGAATGGCTTAAACCTAATATCTATACTTTCTTTAACTATCTAACCTGAACGGGTTTTTGGTATGTGAAGATAAGAGATTGAATAAGAGTTGACTAAACAGAACCACAAAAGCTGTGATTCTAAGATGCTCTTGCCGTCAGGTGTTAACCAACCGGAAAGAAAGCTGTTAAAACACCGATAGCCACCAGCTGAAGAGCTTTGTCAATATACTACAGCCCCCAACAATAGCTATAAGAGACCGCAGGTAATCGTTGATATTTCTCTGTTATTCGTTATATTTAAGCTTTACAAGGCTTCGAGGTTGGCGTACATAAACTGCGGCCTCTCATAGCCTGACGTTGGGGGCTATAGATTGCGAATCTCAGGCATATCTGCTATAAAACCATGTTCCTAAAAAGGGGCAGGTTGGTAAGCTATCGCAGGATAAAATACGATTCCTTTACTAACTTATAGTTACGGCGCCGAAACGGATTTTCTTTCGTCGCGGCAAAACGCAGCTGCTCATTAATATGATACTGCACCGCCAACAGGAAAGCTGTTAAAAGTTAAAAAATAAAGAGATATCTTTTTAACAGGAGAATAGCTTAAACCTAATATCTATACTTTCTTTAACTATCTAACCTGAACGGGTTTTTGGTATGTGAAGATAAGAGATTGAATAAGAGTTGACTAAACAGAACCACAAAAGCTGTGATTCTAAAATGCTCTTGCCGTCAGGTGTTAACCAACCGGAAAGAAAGCTGTTAAAACACCGATAGCCACCAGCTGAAGAGCTTTGTCAATATACTACAGCCCCCAACAATAGCTATAAGAGACCGCAGGTAATCGTTGATATTTCTCTGTTATTCGTTATATTTAAGCTTTACAAGGCTTCGAGGTTGGCGTACATAAACTGCGGCCTCTCATAGCCTGACGTTGGGGGCTATAGATTGCGAATCTCAGGCATATCTGCTATAAAACCATGTTCCTAAAAAGGGGCAGGTTGGTAAGCTATCGCAGGATAAAATACGATTCCTTTACTAACTTATAGTTACGGCGCCGGAACGGATTTTCTTTCGTCGCGGCAAAACGCAGCTGCTCATTAATATGATACTGCACCGCCAACAGGAAAGCTGTTAAAAGTTAAAAAATAAAGAGATATCTTTTTAACAGGAGAATGGCTTAAACCTAATATCTATACTTTCTTTAACTATCTAACCTGAACGGGTTTTTGGTATGTGAAGATAAGAGTTAACTAAACAGAACCACAAAAGCTGTGATTCTAAGATGCTCTTGCCGTCAGGTGTTAACCAACCGGAAAGAAAGCTGTTAAAACACCGATAGCCACCAGCAGAAGAGCTTTGTCAATATACTACAGCCCCCAACAATAGCTATAAGAGACCGCAGGTAATCGTTGATATTTCTCTGTTATTCGTTATATTTAAGCTTTACAAGGCTTCGAGGTTGGCGTACATAAACTGCGGCCTCTCATAGCCTGACGTTGGGGGCTATAGATTGCGAATCTCAGGCATATCTGCTATAAAACCATGTTCCTAAAAAGGGGCAGGTTGGTAAGCTATCGCAGGATAAAATACGATTCCTTTACTAACTTATAGTTACGGCGCCGGAACGGATTTTCTTTCGTCGCGGCAAAACGCAGCTGCTCATTAATATGATACTGCACCGCCAACAGGAAAGCTGTTAAAAGTTAAAAAATAAAGAGATATCTTTTTAACAGGAGAATGGCTTAAACCTAATATCTATACTTTCTTTAACTATCTAACCTGAACGGGTTTTTGGTATGTGAAGATAAGAGATTGAATAAGAGTTGACTAAACAGAACCACAAAAGCTGTGATTCTAAGATGCTCTTGCCGTCAGGTGTTAACCAACCGGAAAGAAAGCTGTTAAAACACCGATAGCCACCAGCTGAAGAGCTTTGTCAATATACTACAGCCCCCAACAATAGCTATAAGAGACCGCAGGTAATCGTTGATATTTCTCTGTTATTCGTTATATTTAAACTTTACAAGGCTTCGAGGTTGGCGTACATAAACTGCGGCCTCTCATAGCCTGACGTTGGGGGCTATAGATTGCGAATCTCAGGCATATCTGCTATAAAACCATGTTCCTAAAAAGGGGCAGGTTGGTAAGCTATCGCAGGATAAAATACGATTCCTTTACTAACTTATAGTTACGGCGCCGAAACGGATTTTCTTTCGTCGCGGCAAAACGCAGCTGCTCATTAATTTGATACTGCACCGCCAACAGGAAAGCTGTTAAAAGTTAAAAAATAAAGAGATATCTTTTTAACAGGAGAATGGCTTAAACCTAATACTATACTTTCTTTAACTATCTAACCTGAACGGGTTTTTGGTATGTGAAGATAAGAGATTGAATAAGAGTTGACTAAACAGAACCACAAAAGCTGTGATTCTAAGATGCTCTTGCCGTCAGGTGTTAACCAACCGGAAAGAAAGCTGTTAAAACACCGATAGCCACCAGCTGAAGAGCTTTGTCAATATACTACAGCCCCCAACAATAGCTATAAGAGACCGCAGGTAATCGTTGATATTTCTCTGTTATTCGTTATATTTAAGCTTTACAAGGCTTCGAGGTTGGCGCACATAAACTGCGGCCTCTCATAGCCTGACGTTGGGGGCTATAGATTGCGAATCTCAGGCATATCTGCTATAAAACCATGTTCCTAAAAAGGGGCAGGTTGGTAAGCTATCGCAGGATAAAATACGATTCCTTTACTAACTTATAGTTACGGCGCCGGAACGGATTTTCTTTCGTCGCGGCAAAACGCAGCTGCTCATTAATATGATACTGCACCGCCAACAGGAAAGCTGTTAAAAGTTAAAAAATAAAGAGATATCTTTTTAACAGGAGAATGGCTTAAACCTAATATCTATACTTTCTTTAACTATCTAACCTGAACGGGTTTTTGGTATGTGAAGATAAGAGTTAACTAAACAGAACCACAAAAGCTGTGATTCTAAGATGCTCTTGCCGTCAGGTGTTAACCAACCGGAAAGAAAGCTGTTAAAACACCGATAGCCACCAGCAGAAGAGCTTTGTCAATATACTACAGCCCCCAACAATAGCTATAAGAGACCGCAGGTAATCGTTGATATTTCTCTGTTATTCGTTATATTTAAGCTTTACAAGGCTTCGAGGTTGGCGTACATAAACTGCGGCCTCTCATAGCCTGACGTTAGCAGCAACCTAATAAAACCACACATTCTTCAATTGAAAAATGAATAAACTTGAAAAACTTAAAGCGATTTTGACAGGCAAACAAAAACCAATGGAAATTGTCGGCAAATCAGTTGACATATATGCAAAGGAAATTTTGAAGTATACTCCGCAGTTATACACCAAATTATCAAATGAAACAGAGAACATAATACCTCAAGCAGAAGCAAGTGGCATTCTAATTGAAGTAAAGAATACAAGGTTTTTAATTACAGCAGGACATTTTTTGGTGTCAAATACACCTGATGACATCGGAATTATGATTGAGGACATGTTTTATGTTCTAAATGGAATAGTAAAATATGTCAATCCAAGCGAAAGTGAAGATGCTGACAAGACAGACATTGCTGTTTGGAAACTTGAAGATGATGTTGCAAATGCACTTTCGAGTAAATACTCATTTTTACAATACGAAGACATAGACTTCAACCACATAGTTTCTTCTGAATCAAAATACTTAATTGTTGGATTCCCTTGGCGGAATACAGTTGAGAAAAAGGAAACAAAAAAGCTGATTGTTTCACCATTTGTTTTTTTAACTAAAGCTTCCGCTAAAAATTTCTATAAAAATTTAAACTTTGACCAGCATTCTAATATTTTACTTGACTATCGACAAATGAAAGTAAAAAATTTTGGTAATGGAATGGTGCAAGCCAATAAAAGTCCTGAAGGAGTAAGCGGTTGTGGTGTTTGGTATCTGCCGACTTTCTTAATCAACGGAACTCCAAAACCAAAGTTAGTTGGTCAGATAATTGAACAAAATAAATTAAACTCAATTCTTATATCGACAAGAATTCATTTGGTATTGGAAGTATTGAGAACAGAATTTGAAATTGATATCCCTGCATCAAGCATTACAAGACTAAAAAATGAGTAAAAGGCTGCTGCTAACAATATATAAAAAAGAGCAGCGGGTTCAGTGGTAGCCGAGCCTTCAGTTCTTTTCTCTGGCTGCGGTTTCGGGGGATACTTAACTGCTTTTAAAACTGCTGCCCGTTTTTTATACAAACCGTGTGTGTCTTGAATCTCCTGACACTAAAACAAAAGGAGAGTGCTGTACAAATGATGGAAGACATTTCAGGACATTGTGTTTCAGAAGGAGGTCGAGCGAACTGAACCGGCCAAAGAAGCAATGAATCAAGAAATGAATAGGCCTTCCGCAGACGGTTGTCAGAAACAGTTTGCAAACCACCTTATGCTGCATTGGGCGGAAACTTCCTTTGTGGTGAACGATAAGGAAAAACGGGAGCTATGATTCCCGTAGGTGCGGACTGAGGAGTTGAATAGATTAAACCAGCGGTTAAATTACGTCTCGTAATGTAAAAGAAACGGTGTTGAAAGCAGGTAAGTACGTTTGTACCTGTTATAAGTGCAATGGGCGCTCTGATTACTGATTGCATAACACCCGGGGCAAAGCTGGCAAGAACTCAGTACAGGCATTTGTATGGAACAAGAGAAGTCGCTGTTGCTCTGTGAACCCTAACAGGGAAGCAGACATGCAAGGATAGCATGAAACAGCGGTGGCGGACTAAGTCGTAGTAGTGATGAAGCTCCTGTAATGGGAGTGGAGCGAAGGGCTTAGCCTGTTTAGTCTTAGAATTATTAACAACCATTAAGAATGGGATGATTGACTATTACGAGACAAAGTCACAGCCAATAACCAGAATCATGGTGTGGCGTGCATATAAGAAAGTAAGAGCCAACAAAGGCAGCCATGGCATAGATAAAATGGACTGGGATATGTTAGATAAAGATCTACAGCCTCAGATCTATAAACTATGGAACAGGCTGAGCTCAGGCAGTTACTTTCCAATGCCCGTCAGAGAATCAGCGATTAAGAAAAAGTCAGGCGGGGTACGCAAATTAGGAATCCCCACCATTTTAGATCGTATAGCTCAGGAAGTAGTAAAAACCCATCTTGAGCGGATCATGGAACCTCAGTTTCACAACAGCTCCTTTGGGTATCGTCCAGGTAGAAACTGCCATCAGGCGGTAAATCAGGCATGGGCCAATGTCTTTAACCACGAATGGGCAATAGACCTCGATATCAAAAGCTTCTTTGATACAATTGATCATGACATGCTCCTAAAGGCAGTTGAGCATTACTGCCAGGATAAGTGGGTTCTGTTGTATGTGAAAAGATGGTTAGAGGCAGGGATCATACAAGGGGATGGATGCTATATAGACAGGACAAGTGGAACACCTCAGGGTGGAGTAATTAGCCCTTTACTGGCCAATATCTTTCTGCATGTATGCTTTGACAAGTGGATGGAGAAATACCATCCGCGAAAACCGTTTGAGAGGTATGCTGATGACATAGTGGTGCATTGCAAATCAGAAAGTCAGGCTCTATACATGCGTGACAAGATTCAGAGACGCATGTCAGCCTGTAAGCTGGAACTGAACAAGGAGAAATCTAAAATAATAAACCTTCGGGGGGAATCTGAAAATAAGTATTGCCGGAGCTTTGATTTTCTGGGCTTCACCTTTCGTCCGGAATGGACAAGACTGAAGTCAGGTCTGCGTTTAATGCCACGATTCCATATCAGCCATAAATCCGTAATCAGTGTGCTGGAAAAGTTCAGGAGAAAGAAAATTCATAAGTGGCGTAAAAGCCTTGAAGAACTTGCCCGTGAACTGAATCCTGTAATCAGGGGAGTAATTAATTATTATTGCTATAAATGGTCAAACCACACCCGCAGGATATGGTACGAACTAAACAACAGATTATTGAAGTGGGTGAAATGGGAGAAGGGGTTGTACAAGCGCTCTGCTAACAGATGGCTCAGGGAAAAGTATAAAGCAAAACCAGACTTATTCGCACACTGGAAATTGGTATATCCAAAAGTAGCAATACATTTGTGACTGAACAGGAAGAGCCGTATGAAGGGAGACTTTCACGTACGGTTCTGTGAGAACCTTGGGGTGAAACTCCCCGGGGTGACTCGACTCTCGGCAAGTTCAAAAAATCCTACCCATTATAATTTGTTTCCTTATTAAGAAACTTTTACCTTTGTACAAACGTTAAATACTTGGAACAGAAATTTAAAGTTGAATTTCTGGAGGAGGCTGCGGAATTTCTTGATAGTTTGGATGATAAGGCAAGGGAAAAGATAATCTTTAACATCCGGAAAGCTCAGGTAATAAATGATAATGAGCTTTTTAAGAAACTATCCGGCGAAATCTGGGAATTCAGAACATTGTATAAGAAGACTTATTACAGGCTATTTGCTTTTTGGGATAAGTCTGATAAGTCCAGCACAGTTGTAATTTCAACGCATGGACTTATTAAAAAAACAGGCAAGACTCCTACGGGAGAACTTGATAAAGCAGAACGGCTTAGAAAATTATACTTTGAACAAAAAGGTAATTGAAAATGAAAAAAATAAAGAAATATACTCTTGAGGAGATAACAGATAAACATATTGGGGAAAGAGGGACTCCTAAACGTGAGGCTTTTGAGTATGAATTGCAACTTGATTTGATAGGAGAAGCGATTAAAAAAGCAAGAAAAGAAAGAAATTTGACTCAGGAACAATTAGGTGAACTTGTTGGGGTAAAGAAAGCTCAGATTTCCAAATTAGAAAATAGCCTTACCGATGCCAGATTTGAAACAATAATTAAGGTATTTAAAGCTCTAAATGCTAAAATCAGCTTTAATGTGGAATTGTTAAATCAAAAAATGGACATTGCCTAACCGGAAGAATAATAAAACCTGCCGAGAACAATGTGTAACCAATACTGGGGGGGTGAAGCTTGTAAGTCAGGCGTTTTCTCTCTATCTTTCTTTCTGCCGGTGGATAAAGAACTGCTTTTAAAATCCCCAGCATCGGTTACACCAACGTTGGGGGCTATAGATTACGAATCTCAACCATATCTGCTATAAAACCATGTTGCAATAAAGGGAGCAGGTTGGTAAGCTATCGCAGGATAAAATACGATTCCTTTACTAACTTATAGTTACGGCGCCGGAACGGATTTTCTTTCGTCGCGGTAAAACGCAGCTGCTCATTAATATGGTACTGCACCGCCAACAGGAAAGCTGTTAAAAGTTAAAAAATAAAGAGATATCTTTTTAACAGGCGAATGGCTTAAATCTAATATCTATACTTTCTTTAACTATCTAACCTGAGCGGGTTTTTGGTTTGTGAAGATAAGAGGTTGAACAAGTTCAACTAAACAGAACCACAAAAGCTGTGATTCTAAGATGCTCTTGCCGTCAGGTATTAACCAACCGGAAAGAAGGCTGTTAAAACACCGATAGCCACCAGCTGAAGAGCTTTATCAATATACTACAGCCCCCAACAATAGCTATAAGAGACCGCAGGAATCGTTGACTTTTCCCTGTTAATCGTTATATTTAAGCTTTACAGGGCTTCAAGGGTTGGCGCACATAAACTGCGGCCTCTCATAGCCTGACGTTGGGGGCTATAGATTGCGAATCTCAGGCATATCTGCTATAAAACCATGTTCCTAAAAAGGGGCAGGTTGGTAAGCTATCGCAGGATAAAATACGATTCCTTTACTAACTTATAGTTACGGCGCCGGAACGGATTTTCTTTCGTCGCGGCAAAACGCAGCTGCTCATTAATATGATACTGCACCGCCAACAGGAAAGCTGTTAAAAGTTAAAAAATAAAGAGATATCTTTTTAACAGGAGAATGGCTTAAACCTAATATCTATACTTTCTTTAACTATCTAACCTGAACGGGTTTTTGGTATGTGAAGATAAGAGATTGAATAAGAGTTGACTAAACAGAACCACAAAAGCTGTGATTCTAAGATGCTCTTGCCGTCAGGTGTTAACCAACCGGAAAGAAAGCTGTTAAAACACCGATAGCCACCAGCTGAAGAGCTTTGTCAATATACTACAGCCCCCAACAATAGCTATAAGAGACCGCAGGTAATCGTTGATATTTCTCTGTTATTCGTTATATTTAAACTTTACAAGGCTTCGAGGTTGGCGTACATAAACTGCGGCCTCTCATAGCCTGACGTTGGGCACAATATAAAACAACACTATGCCAATAGCAGACTTTAACGGAAATACATTTGTTGCATTTACTGACATTTCAGGTTTTAAAGAACTAATGAAAAATGACGCAACTGCACTAGAAGCCATAAAATATTTTTATCAGACGGGCTTCAATGTGCTAAGAGAAACTGACAATGTAGAAGGATTCTTTGTATCTGATTGTGGAATTTTGTTTTCTCGAAATGGAGACAACCAGACAAAACTTTTGAGTATTTTGGATGCCGTGAAGAAAATTAACAAAAGAATGATCGAAAGGAACTATATGTTGACGACATCAATTTCATTCGGTTCTTTTGATTATCAGGGAAAAATTGAATTTCAGGGAATTGAAAAGAATGCGATTTATGGTGGTGCATACGTTCAGTCATTTTTAGACAACGAAACGGGTAAGCCAAAAATTCAGCCCGGTCAATGCAGGTTGGTAAAGCAAAATTTACCACAGCTTAATATAGAAAACATTCCGCTTTTAGTAGAAAGGGGAAACGACAGACAGCATCTGTATTATTATTGGCATCTAGAGAACCCCGAAGAGATTCAAAACTTTGAAAATAATTATCGAGACAGTTATTCTTTAAAATATGCAGGAATGATTAACGCTTTAAAGTCATAAACAAAATGAGCCATAAACGAACATTATTGGACATAGCCGATTTACACATAAATATCGAAAATCCCAGATTTGAGATGGTCGGCAATCAAAGGGAAGCAATCAAGACAATGATTGAAGACCAAGGAGAAAAATTGGCCAAGTTAGCTGAAGACATTACCAATGAAGGGTTAAACCCAGGCGACCCAATTTTTGTAACAAAACACGAAAAACAGCCAAATCAATATAATGTATTAGAAGGTAATCGAAGAGTTACTGCACTAAAGCTGCTTGAAAATCCCGACCTAATTCCTGAAACGAATAAGTCCCTTTTAAATAAGTTCAAAAAGCTATCTGAACAATACTCAAAATCACCTATTGAAAAGGTGCCTTGTATACTTTTTGATGAAGAAAAGGAAGCAGAGCATTGGATTGAATTAAAGCATACAGGCCAAAACGATGGAGTTGGAACTGTTGTTTGGGATGCTCAACAAAAAGCCCGTTACGATGAGCGAGTTAAAGGAACTTCAAGTTATGCACTACAAGTAATTGATTTTTTGCAAAAAGAAGATTCCGTTGACTCTGAACTTAAAAAGAATTTAAGCAAAGTAAAATCTTCTTCACTTCAACGTTTGGTTACCGACCCTGACTTTAGAAGAGTTGCAGGAATTGATATCAAAGATGGCAAGGTCATTACTAGATATGAACCATCAGAAGTAGCAAAACCTTTAAGCAAAGCCGCAAATGATTTATTGAGAAAAGATTTTACAGTTAAAGACATTTACTATAAAGACGACCGTCTCAACTATCTTGAAACTTTTAAGAAAACAGACCTGCCTGACAAAACTCAGGAACTATCAGGAAATTGGGAATTGATTAGCACAACTAGACCAAAGAAAGCTGACCCCAAAAAAGACAAGCCAAAAGGCAAAAAAAGTAATCCGTTGATTTCTAAACGGCACACAATTATTCCTAAAAGCACAATAATTCCTATTAGTCAGCCTAGAGTTAATAAAATTTACCACGAACTCAAAGACCTTGATTTAAGGGATTTTGAAAACTCAGGTGCCATTGCTTTTCGTGTGTTCATTGAATTGTCGATGGATAGTTACATAGAAAAAAATCCAATTACAGGAGTTAACGAGAATAGTAAATTAAGTCATAAACTAAAATCCGTAGCATCAGACTTAGAAAGTAAAGGAGTGCTTGATAAAAACAAATTAAAAGGTGCATATACTGCTTCTACAATGAAAGACAGTATTTTTTCAATTGACACATTCAATGCCTTTGTACATAACAAAGACTTCAATCCAGATGCTGAACAGTTGAAAAAGAATTGGGATAACTTAGAAATATTTTTTGTAAAACTATGGGAATTAATTTAAACACAAATTATTATTCGCCCCTTCGTTACCCAGGCGGAAAAGGAAAACTGTCGCATTACGTTCAATTACTTATTGAATATAACCTATTGACAGATGGCCACTATGTTGAACCATATGCGGGTGGTGCGTCCGTTGCTCTTTCATTGCTATTCAACGAATACGTCCAAAAAATCCATATTAATGATTATGACTTTCGAATTTATGCATTTTGGGACAGCGTATTAAACCAAACAGACGAACTTTGCGAAAAAATAATTGAAACTGATATTACAATAAAGAATTGGGAAAAGCAGAAGGAAATACAGCAAGCCCCTAATAACTACAATAACCTTGAAATTGGGTTTTCAACTTTTTTCCTAAACAGAACTAATAGGTCAGGAATCTTAAAAGCAGGAGTAATTGGCGGTAAAAATCAAACCGGTGATTGGAAAATTGACGCAAGATTTAATAAAGACGATTTAATCCAGCGAATAAAGAAAATAAGCCGTTACAAAAATAGAATTGCCTTATACAACTTAGATGCGGTTGATTTAACGAATAGATTGGATAAGGAACTGCCCGACAAGACTCTTTTTTATTTTGACCCACCTTATTACAACAAAGGAAAAGACCTTTATATCAACTTTTACGAGCACGCAGACCATCAACAGATTTCTCAAATAATCTCAAAGCTAAAAAATAGATTTTGGCTAGTTTCGTATGACAATGACGTGAATATCAGAAATCTTTATCAACCTTTCCTACAAAGAACGTACGAGCTGAATTACCACGCAGCTAATGCTTCAAAAGGAACAGAAATAATGATTTACTCACATAATTTAATAGTACCTGAAATCCATAACCCGACAAATAAGATTGAAATAAAAAAGATTGACTTACTTGGTTTAAAGGCCAATTGGATTGAAAAAAGGAAGAATACTGTGCCCAACAAAGTGTATAAGTAATAGCGGGTTAAGTGGTAAATCGAAGGTCTGTGCTTCTAAAAAACCTTGTGCTAAGCGGAAAGGAAAGTGCTTCGAAATCCGCTACTACTTATACACTCAAACGTTAGGCGGCAGCTAGAATAAAGACACTACCCAATATATACCTGAATTAGAATGGAACAAAAACTAATAGAATATAAAAACGCAGGTTTCCTAGAAACAAGGACTGTTGATGACGATGAACTATTTCATTTGAGTACGCCATGCAGATTTCGAGTAAATGAAGAAATTGTGTCTGACTTAAAAAGAAACTATAAAACAGACGAAGAAATAGGTGGTGTTCTATGGGCGAAGCCAACTAGAAAAAATGAAGAATTTATTCTCATTATTGACAAAGTAAGCTACATTAGAAATGCTATTGAAGATAATCCGAGAAATGATGGCCGAAATAAATCAAACGCCTATTTGTCTGACAGAATACAATTAAATCAAGCCTTAAACGAACTTTTTTCACAAGGTTATCTTCCTGTAAAATTTCATACACACCCAGTTAAGGGAAAAAATTTTTTGAACTCCTTGACATACCCCAGCCTAAAAACTGAAACATCTAAGCAGGACAAACGAGAAAGTTCTTTGCCTCATATTATCGGAAATAAAAAATTATTAATGCCTCGTGCACTTATTGTTGGCAACGATATTTCAAGTAGTGACATTTTTTTTGGGGTTTACAGTGGATTTATTGCGCCAGCAGAATTTGAGAACAGTAAAAAGGAAGTTCAACATGAAAATTTTCAAAAAACCGCAGAACTTATTTCCTCAATAAAACTTTCTGATGGGGAAAAGATAGGGCTTGCAGTTGGTGCAGCATTGCTGCTTTTTGTAATCGCAAAATATCCGAAACATAGTGTAACGGTAATAATTGGACTTGTAGCTATTTTGCCATTACTTTTGACAAATACGCATAATATTGAAAACCCAAATTATTTCAACAAACTCTCATTTGGAAGTGTAGATATTTTTATTCCAAATCATGAGAAGATGAATAACGAACAGAAAATAAAGCCGTCCGCATAACAGTATATATACCTCAGTGGGGGCGGGTATTGTAAGTCAGGCTGTTTCTCATTATCTTACTTTGGTATCGGTGGATAATTAACTGCTTTGAAATCCCCCACCGAGGCATATATCAACGTTGGCGGTCATTGTAACGAACGACACAGCAATAAATCATGCTCTGACAAATACCAAACGAAAAATTAAAATTATAGGAAGATAGGGACACCAAATACCTTGTTTTTCTTAATTTTATTGTCTACAAGAGCTGAATATGGCAAAAAGTAAGAAAATACAAGTAGAAGGCAAAGAAATAACTATTATTCTTGACAACAAGCAAGAATATATTTCCTTAACCGATATGCTTAAAGCCAAAGACGGAGATTTTTTTATTTCCGATTGGCTTCGTAACAGAAATACTGTTGAATATCTTGGAATTTGGGAGACAGTTTACAACCCAGATTTTAATTATGGCGAATTCGCCATAATTAAAAGTCAGGCAGGATTGAATAGCTACAAACTTAGTGTCAAAGATTGGGTTGAAAAAACAAATGCTATTGGATTGAAAGCAACAGCAGGTCGATATGGGGGGACTTACGCACATCCCGACATTGCCTTTGAGTTTGGAATGTGGATTAGTCCGCAATTCAAAATCTATCTGATTAAGGAATTTCAACGCCTAAAGAACGAAGAAAACGACCGTCTGAAATTAGAATGGAACTTACAACGAACTTTGGCGAAAGTAAATTACCACATTCACACAGACGCAATCAAAGAAAACTTAATACCGAGTGAAATTACTAAACAACAAGCAAGTTATGTTTACGCCAACGAAGCTGATTTATTGAAC